>DAOLFJ010000274.1:0-6453 GCA_035326365.1 Saprospiraceae bacterium
AAAGTGTACCATACTGAGTTTTGAGCATCTGCTGCAGGACAATCTGGAATGATGTAATCAGCGCCAGAACATAAGTTTGTTTGCCCCAATAAAGTACCACCTGAACCCAAATCAAAATTGGTCAAATCAGCACATTTATCATCATTTGCAGGTCCTAAATTGAATTTTACGGTAAATTCAAAATCTCCTCCTGTATCTCCTATGGAAGAAATGGCAATTAAATATTGTTGTCCTGGTGTGAGTGGTCCGATATTTCCAAAAGCTGTATTTAGACCTTGGAAGCACGTTGTCTCAACCGCATTTAATGCAGAACAGTCAGGACCAAACTCAAATAAATTCATAAATGGCGTACCTGTACCAGTATAACTAGTGTAAGTAAAGTCCATAGTAGGCATATCACCTGCCATACCTGGTGCTGTAAATACGTACCATGATGTCTCTTCGACATTAAAATTACATGCTCCGAATATTTCACCTGCTGGTAAGGTTTCAGGACATGCATTAACCGTACTTGCATCAAATGGTCCTAATTCAACACATAAATCATATGGTTGACCAGGTAAGTTTGTTGCATTAGTACAAAAGTCATTAGCCGGACCAGCATTAGTACCTTGTGTAGCCGTGATGCTAAATACTCCTGCATTTGCAGCTGATGTCCCTATCATAATGGTGTATGTACCTGCTGGTAGACAGTTGAAGTCTGCCATGCCGTCCCCATTACATTCTTCATTTACAGCAGTCTGATTACAAGGATTTGCTACATCATATACAGCTATGGAAGGTGAAGTTAATCCAGTTACATTTATGGTTATTCTATCAAAACCAGCTCCTAAAGTAAAGGTGTACCAAAGAGTGTTTTCTACTGGTGCACCGCCACAATCATTATCATCTGTAGCACAGACGTTGTTTTGGTTTGTTAATTGTACACCAGTCGTCAATGGGGTAGGGATAAAACCACCCACACAAGGATCATCATTTGCTAATGTCTGATTATATCTAATATCAAAATCAACCGGGCCTTCAGTCCCAGAAACGCCAATCGCAATATAATAAGTTACACCAGCTGTCACAAGAATAGGTGTACCATTAGTACCATTGCCTGAAAGACATCCACCACCAGCTAGTATTGTACCTGGATTTGGATTTGGACATGATGTGAATACTGTGAGGTTTGTATTTGCTGAAATATTTTCTATTTCAATAGATGATACTCCAACTGGTGGTGTAAATTCATACCATACTACAGACTCCGCTGAATAGTCAAATGCACAACCCGCTACTGTAAATTGTTCAGGACAAGCTCCCACCGTAGTTGTTTGGGGAACTGGGAAAAATTCACAAATAGGGTTATCTGCTATGTCTTCTGCATCAGCGCATAAGTCATTTAGAGCTGATGTGTTCGTTTGGTTTAAAGTTAACGTGAAAGTACCAGAATTGGCAACGGAAGATGACATAAATATTCTAATATCTTGCGCCACTGGACAATCAATGGTTAAAGTAGAAGTACACGATCCTGTCACACCATTTAATAATGTATTACAATCATTTTCCACTACGTAGAGTACACCACCCACTAAATCTGTTGTAATTGTTAATGATTCTACACCAGTTGGTATTGTGTATAAGTACCAAACAGATGCTTCATTTGCAGGAGCAACACATGGAGTTTGCTCTTCATTTGCACATAAGTTTGTCAAGTTTGCATTACTGCCAAGGTTTACTGGGAAAGCACTTGTACAAATGTCATTTAAAGGGGCATTTGATTTTTCTGTAATTTCTATCGTAAATGGCCCTTCTGCACCACCTTGTCCTGAGATAACTAAGTTGTAGGTTGTACTACCTGTTACTGGAAGGTCTGCTAGTGATCCATCTGTGGTACAGCTACTTGCTACAGGTCCACTAACACAGTTTGTGAATAAAGCAAAGTCAACATTTAATCCTAAAACATCAATATCTATTAATGTAGTAGTAGCACTTGTTGTAAATCTGTACCAAGTGGCAGGACCATCAGAAAAGTCACAGCCTCCAAAATTTATAGCTGCTGGTTCTGGACAGAATCCTGTATTGTCAGACATAAATACATTTGGCGATTTACATAATGGTTGCGTCAGTGCCAAAGGTTGTCCTGTAGGACAAACATCAATTCCAGATTGAAGCGTTTGAGTAAGAGTTAACGTAAAAATACCAGTGGTTGCACTTGAAGATGAAACGTAAATTCTTATGCTCTGCATTTCTGGACAGTCAATTGTTACAGTATTGCTACAAGCATCTGATATTCCAGTTAATATAGTGTTACAATCATCTTCATAAATTTGAACTACACTTCCAGCCAAACTTGAGTTGATAACCAAAGATTCTACACCAGCAGGTATGTCATATGAATACCAAACTGAAGCTTGATCATTAGTGCCGCCACAAGGCGTTAATTCTTGTTGTGCACAGACATTTGTCAAGTTGGCATTTGCACCTGTAACAACGGGAATAGCTGCTGAACATATATCATTTGCAGGAGGATCGTTATATTTTATTTCGAAATCTATCATACCTTCTCCACCAGCTATTGCTGCTGCAATGAAGTAAGTAGTGCCACCTGTTACGTTTATGTTGGCAGTGGGTCCTGGTCCAAATAGACAACCACCACCTGGAATAGTAGCACCTGCACCGCATGGTGTAAGGATGCTTAAATAAGCTCCGGGAGTAATGTTTTGAATATTTATACTAGTTACTCCAACTGGTGGTGTAAATTGCAACCACACTGTAGGGTCAGCATTGTTGTTTCCTCCATTACAAGCTAGAGAAAATGTTTCTGGACACGCATTTGTTGAATTGGTGTTGAATGGTTGGAAAGTACAATCATTAACGACTGGTATATTTACTGCTTCTGAACATGCATCGTTCACCACACCATTTGGTGTAGCCGTTATATTAAGGGCAAAAGGTCCTGCATTTACAAATGATGAACCTACCTGAATAAAATACGTGCCAGGTACTCTACATTGTAAAGTTGCAGTTGCGTTACAATCTACACCATCTGCGTCTGGAACCAAAACACCAGCGCATGCTGTGTAAACTCTGACAACAGAGTTTGGCAAATCTGAAGTAATAACGACTTCATCGTCATTGGCTCCTAAAACATAACTATACCAAACTGTAGCTTCACTTTCTGCACCACATGTCACTAGGTCAGTTGTAGCACATTCATTGGTCAAGCCTGGATTATTTCCCGCAACTACTGGAAATGCCATCGCTCCAGCACATGCATCATTTAATGGAAGCGCAGCAGCCGTAACGTTTACAGTACCTGTAGGCCCTACTAATAAGAAGTAAGTAGTTAATGGATCAGAAGGTAAATTTGTTACTGCACAACCTAAAGAAGTAAGCGCACCACAGTTCGCGCCTGAGAATAACTGATATTGACCACCACCAGTTGCAGTAACACTAAAGGTTGTAAGTGATGTGGCAGTTGTAAAACTATACCAAACACCTTCTGTAGTAGTACCAAAACAAGCTAATGCTTCAGGATCAGGACAAGCATCTGTGTCACCAGTGAAGCCACCCGTTTCACCACAATTCAGGATATTGTTACCACCGAAATTATTTAAAGCATCTGCATCAATACAAACGTCATTGCCAACGCCATTGTCAATGTCTGTGACGGTGATAGTAAAAGTTCCATATTGTGGACAAGCACCTCCATTTCCTGCTTGGATATAGATGATTTCACCTGGCGTTCTACAAGTTAAAGGTAAAGATACATTCATTCCGGTACACGGGTCAGTAATTCTTACATTTGGGAGGGAAGGCGAAGTTACTGTTCCTGGTGTTACAACAACATCAACAATATCACCTTCTTGAATTTCATAAAAGAAGCCAACAAGACCATCTGTAGAACAAAGATTGTCAACGGGGTTTGGACCATCCATAAGTTCCACTAATGTACCTGAGCAGTCGTCATTTGGGACAGCACCAGTTACTGTAAGTCTATGGTTTACGAATGTATTCACACCAGGACAAGCTTCATCGCCTATCCATTTTGTTCCTGGATGTGTAACAGGATTTAATATTGGGCCTCCTTGGTCTGTACATGCACATGTAAGTTCATAAGTACCAGGAGGTAGATTAGCAGGTAAATCAGCAGTATAAAGCTCATATCCTCCTGCTACTTCTACCGAGTAATTCATTTGAATATTCTGGACACAGTTGAAAGTGGGTGTAATGTCGCAATCCGTAGACCCAAACACAGTTACCTTTCCTAAATGTATGACACAAGCCATTCCTGCGCCTTGACCTGGTAAATCAGTAACTCCAGCTCTTAAAACCTCCACGTTAATGGTAGTAGGAACTGCGCCATTACAAATCATATCAGGTAAAACTTGGATTGTACCCGTAGGCCATCTAACTTGGTCTGGGATAAGTGTCAAGTTTTTTGTTTGAATTAGATTTAAAAAAGGGAAATCAGTTATCTTCCAATATTTGACAGATTCCATTTTGCAAGGGTCTTCTTCTGCCATAACGGAGACAAAGTGCTTTTGATTTACATTTTTACTAGCAACAGCTGCTGTCAAACTTAAACCAAAAACAAATAAACTGAGTAAAAACTTTCTCATTAATTAATTATTAAAAATTTAGAAATAACAAAAACCACAAATACACTATTATGCATATTGCATTCAACGTTTTATTCGTAAGGAGGGAGCCGCATGTCCGGGCAAAATAAAACTACTCTGGAAACCTATGTGAGTAATTGTACGGTAAAGTTATAACTAATTGTTATTTCAACAAAGCAATGTTATCATATTTTTAACATATAGGAGTATTGTTTAATATGATAAATATTTTGACTTATAGAAAAATGAACTGTTAATATAAAGTTATATCTGCGTAAATAAATTATTATTTTAAAAGTAGACGGTATTAGTAGTGTCTACAGAATATAATTATGTTTTGTTGTAAACTAAGTCAGAAAGCAATTTGGTCAAATTTTATCTGAAATGAACTTATAACCTAGCTTTAAATTACAAAATGGTTAGAAAAGTGATGTAAAGACAAGATGATTTGTTTAAAAATAACTTGTCTTTGCCTCAGCTATGCCAGATTTATCTAATTAAAGTAAGGTCGCCACCTCTTTTTTCGGAAGAACCATCTTTAAAAACTAACTCTATATAATAAACATAAACACCTGGCACCACAGGTTTACTTTTGAAGGTGCCATCCCAAAACGCAGAGGTGTTGTCAGGAGATAAATTTTCTCCAACAAATAGTAAGTTGCCCCATCTGTCATAAATGCTGTATTTAGAAACCAGCGCTACGTCCGCGCAGTTTATACTAAAGTATTCATTTGTACTATTTTGATTTGGAGAGAAAATATTTGGAACACATTCTGGTTTTACTCTTCTTATGGTAATATTGATATCATCGGTCGCCACACAACCTTTTTTATTGACCACTGTCACGGTGTATTTGGTATCTACATCAGGTTTTGCATTGAGAGAGCCTTTGTCTCTGGCTGTGTCTATTTCTACATTATTTGCCGTCCATCTAATGCTTTCAACATCATTGACATCATATTGCCCCATTATAGAAAGTAAAGAATCTCTATTAATGTTGATGGAGAAATCTTGACCAAGGTTTACAGATAATAATGGTGGTGATGTAATATTGATTGGATCTTTTTGGTCATTAACACAACCATTAGCGTCTCTTACCAATACTTTGTAACTACCTGCCATAAGGTTGGATGCTGTTAAAGCAGTGCCGTATGTGATACCACCGTCAAATGAAATCTCATATGGCGCTTGACCACCTATGATATTACTTACCAAAATACTTGCGGTCTCTCCAAAACATTTTATGCTATCTACACTTATAGTAAATGTAGGTAAATCATCAGCTTGTGTCACCATTACATCGTCTGATGAAGAACAGTTGGTCATCGTATCTCTGACTGTTAAAACGTAATTGCCACCATTTAAAGCGGTGTAATTTTTATTAGTACCAACTGTAGCATTTAATAACTTCCATTCATAGACAATATTAGGCCCTGATGTACTCAAGTCAGTGCCTAAAATAGCAGATTGAACGGTACAATCAATGTTTTTATCCGTTCCTGCATCAGCTACGGGCAATGGATTGATCCTTATGGTCACTTCTTCATCATCATCTGGACAAGGAGATTGAGGGGTCATGAATGAATATCTAAATACATAAATTCCCGCTGGCCTTCCTGTGAGATCAAATCTTCCTGCAGGGTCGAATCCGGTATTTCCGCCTGTCACTACTGTCCAAATACCACCAAGATCTTCATTATCCAATCTGTCACCTAATACAACTACATCGGTTGCGCCAAGGCAAAATTCTGCTCCTCTGGCAGTACCTGCGGATTTCGGATTGAACACAGTGATTGGTTTTATAAGTGTCGATGGACATCCTGGTTCAGGATTTGTCACCGTGTAT
>DAOLFJ010000275.1:0-6424 GCA_035326365.1 Saprospiraceae bacterium
AAGTGTTGCAAATAAATTTGCCACTCCAATATAAGGCATTAATTACGAATATTAAATAGTATGAATAAGTATATAGCCATTATGGCGGGCGGTGTAGGCTCTAGATTTTGGCCTTCAAGCACCAATGAAAGACCAAAGCAGTTTCTAGATATCCTAGGAGTAGGTAAGTCACTTATAAGGATGACTTTCGAGCGAGCACTGAGATTGGTACCAGCTGATCACGTATTCATTGTCACCAATAAGAAGTACAAGGCTTTAGTCATAGAGCATCTTCCAGAATTGCCACAAGAAAATATCCTATGCGAACCGAGCATGAATAACACAGCACCGTGTATCGCATACACGGCTTTGCGCATCAACGCCTTGGATCCAAATGCAGTTTTTGCAGTGCTGCCATCAGACCATGTCATCCTGAAGGAGGAAGAATATGTCAGTAAATTAAGTCAAGCATTTGATTTTGCCACTTCTCATGAAGCGATTGTAACCTTAGGTATTCAGCCCATAAGACCGGATACTGGATATGGTTATATTAATTACCACAAGGAAACGGTTGGAAATGAGCAAATACATAAGGTAGTTTCATTTAAAGAGAAGCCAGACTTGGCAACAGCTGAGACATATTTGGAGTCAGGTGATTATTTATGGAATGCGGGTATGTTTGTATGGAGTGTGCCTACTATTCTGAAATCATATAAAACCAATGCACCACAAATCTTAGATGTACTGATGCAGCAAAATGCTTTGTACGGTACCTCGGATGAGCAAGCGTATATTGATGTAGTATATCCTGATACACAAAAGATCTCTGTGGATTATGCCATACTAGAGCGAGCAGATAATGTATATACTATACCTGCGGACATAGGATGGAGTGATCTCGGTACATGGAATAGTCTCCATGCCTATATGAGCGATGGAAATGATGCAGTAAGTGTAGGTCAAAATATCCACTTGATAGATGCAAAAGACATCATTGTGATATCCAATAACCACAAACAAATAGTGATCAAAGGACTCAAAGACTATATCGTGGTGGATGAAGAGAATGCCCTACTAATCTACCCAAAATCTGCCGAACAAGAGATCAAAGGAGTAGTTCAGGACCTTATTCAGTAAAAATTTGATTGCAAGAACTGCAGATTTTGCAGATTTGCCAAGAGCAGATTCAAATGAGTATCATAGTGTTTTTAGAAGTATGATTATTTGCAGTTTAGTTTATGAAAATTTGCAGTTTAAAGTATGAATATTTGCAGTTTAGTTTATGAAAATCCCCTTTTATTAATAAAATTAAAAGACAAATCTCAGCAAGAAAGACCATAGCGCTCGTTGCAAATTCCACGTGGAATATTTACAACTTCAGGCTTAATCTCATAGATAAGTTTATTGCCGAAGGTATGGATGTGGTCGTCATTGCTCCTGTAGATGAGTATCTTACCTACAAAGAAAAGTATCCGTCTGTTCGTCATTATGGTTTGAGATTATTGGATAGAGATAGCACCAATCCTATTAAGGACATTCTATTATTACTAGAGCTCACCAGAAGGTACAAAAAGATTAAACCCGATATTATCCTTCATTTTACCAATAAACCAAATATATATGGTGGCATTGCTGCAAGAATAGCAGGCATAAAATCTATAGCGGTCGTGACAGGGCTTGGATATGCATTTATCAATAAAGGTTTTGTGCGTAAGATGATGACCATGCTGTATCGATTTTCAGCTCAGTATCATCAGAAGTTTATTTTTGAAAATATTGAAGACAGACAGTTATTTGCGGAGTTAGGTATTGTATCTGGAGATAAAGCCATTTCTGTAAAAGGATGTGGAGTAGATACCACATGGTACCATCCTTATCCAAATGGACAGGTAAAAGACAAAACCATTTTTACTTTTATTGGCAGACTTTTGTATGATAAAGGTATCCGTGAATTTGTTGAGTCAGCGCGACAGATAAAAGCAATCCGACAAGATGTAGAATTTTGGGTCGTAGGGGAGTTGGATGCGGAAAATCCTGCTACGATAGACAAAGACGACCTAGTGCGATGGGTAGATGAGGACGTGGTATACTATCATGGATTTATCAAGGATGTGAGAAGTATCATCGCTCAGTCCGACTGTATTGTTTTACCATCCTACAGAGAGGGATTGCCAAGAATCGTAATAGAAGGCATGTCTATGGCCAAGCCAGTCATCACGACGTTGACTGCCGGTTGTGTAGAGACCGTGGATGAAGGCATCAATGGATATCTTGTAAATATAAAAGACATCAAAGGGTTGACAACTGCATTTAATGAATTCCTTTCCTTGGCGCATGACAAACAAGTAGAAATGGGAATCGCAGGTCGTACAAAAGCCATCAATGAATTTGATGACAAGCGGATAGCGCTGGAGATTTTTAATCTAGTGGAAGGTCAATTTAAAAATAATAATAATAAGCTTCAATAAGTAAAATATGTTAGATAGTTACGGTTACTACACGCCAGTATTAGTACTTCAAGGATTTTGTCTATATCATTCATACAAAAACAACACGCATCAAAAATATTATTGGTTGATAATATTTGTACCATTAGTAGGTTCTCTTGTATATCTTTATCTGAATTTTTACAAAAAATCTTTGATTGATGATTTATCAGATGGTTTCCGAGGTATTGTAAATAGTAATTACCATGTTGAAAAATTAGAGAGAGAAACAAAATTTACGGATACCATGTCAAATAAAAAACATTTGGCTGTTCAATATTTAAATAAAGGCCGCATTCATGAAGCAATAGATTTATTGAATTCATGTTTAGTAGGTATTCATGCAGATGACCAAGAAATAAATAGGTTGCTTTTGCAGGCATACTACAGTCAAAAGGAGTATAGAAAATGCATCATAGCGGGTGAAAAAATTAAAAATGATTACACATTTGCAAATGCAGAAGAAAAAGCAATGTTAGCTTGGGCATATTATTATTCTAGTGATGTAGATAAAGCCGAATCTATCTTTAAAAGTCAAGATGGTTTGTTTTCAAACTATTTTCAAAGATTAGAATATTCAAAATATTTGCAACAAACTGGTAGAACAGCCGAAGCAAAAAAGAAATTGGCTGTAATGATCGAAGAAATAGAGCATATGGATAAATATGAAAAAAAACTTAAAAGTAAAATCTATAACGACATTAAAACTTACAATAATTCTTTAAGATAGATTTTGAGTTGTCTTATCGTCTCGATAAATACGATATCATGGTGTTCCAGCCTGAATTGAAATTGCTTTACACAATGTAGGTTACACAGGCATGTGTGCCTGCTGATACTGCATCGTAGCTAGGAAGCTATCACGAGCATTGTTAAATATCAAAACTATTTTTCATCAAAATATTTAGAAATAGCAAAAACTATTTTTTCCGAGATACTACCGCTTCCGAAAATGTCATGTTTAAAACTTTGATTTAATGATACTTCTAATAAACTATTAATTAAACTTTCTAATAAAGATTGATCTGTACCCGCAAGGATTGCTGAAGCATTTTCTAAAACTTCTGGTCTTTCTGTCTCTTCCCTGATAATCAATATTTTTTTTCCAAGAACTGATGCTTCTTCTTGAATGCCTCCACTGTCAGTTATAATTATTGATGCTTTTTCCATTATTTTTATAAAAAAGTCATATTCTAGAGGTTTTGTAATTATTACATTACCATAGTTTTGGGCTACTTTTTTCACTATATTTCTAACAATTTTGTTAGGATGTAAAGGCCATATAATTTTAAAATTTTTTTCTTTTGCTATTTCGCATATTTTATTTGCAATCATCTCAAGTTTATTTTCTCTGATTTCATTTCTGTGCAATGTTACCAAAAAAAATCTCAATTCGGATTTGGCTAAAATATTTTGAATTTTAAAATTATTCTGTCCAATATTGTTGTTACTTAGTGTTTTTACATAATTGATAGCATCAACTATTGTATTTCCTGTAATAGATATTTTCTGTTTATCAATTCCTTCATTTAAAAGATTTTTTTTAGATAGTTTAGTAGGTGCAAAACACATGGTAGCTACTGCATCTGTCCATTTACGATACATTTCTTCTGGGAATGGCGCATATTGATTGTGTGTTCTCAAACCAGCTTCAACATGGGCAATAGGTATTTTAGAGAAATATGCAGATAGCGCACCAGCAAAACATGATGTTGTATCACCATGGACAATAATTAAATCTATTGATGAAGTTAAAAGAAAATCGTTAATAATATTTTGATAGTAAAAAATTTGCCTATTTATATTATTAAATTTTCTTTGTTTGTGAATTTTGTCTGCTTCAATTTTGAATAGATTTAATATTTGAATGACACTTTGATAATGCTGACCAGTACATAGACATTTTACATTATACTTCAACGATAAGGACTTGATCAAAGGACATAATTTAATTGCTTCTGGCCTGGTCCCAATAATTACCAATATACTTTTAGATGTATCCAAAGATCCTATTTTGTTTTTTAATTATTAGTTTTGCAAATGAAATTCAAAATGTTACAATATTCTAAATTATAAGGTAATAATTTTATTGTCAAAAGGATCATATCATCATTCATGCAAAATTTAACCATTGATATCACAAGATAAACAAGATGAAAACATCAAAGTTGTGGTTTTTTCTTTGACACGTAAAGGTTGTTTAGATTATTCTACAAAAATGGTATCATTTTTATCAAATCCTTTAGTCTATTTTTCAACATACACTAATGTATCAAGTCTACATAATCCAAAACGAATAATTACCTATCGCAATAAATTTGAATTTTTTGTGAATTCTATTTTATTTTTTTTCAAAGCTATATATTTAGTAAGAAAGCTTAGAAGAGAGCATGAGGGTAAAACAATTGTTTTTTACTTTCCGGTTTTTCACCCTTGGAATTTAATGCTTGTATTTTATGCATTTATGTATAAAATTAAAACTATAATAACTGTACACGATTACAAAAACCATGTCGGTGAAGGTAATATGTTTATTACCTTAATCCAAAAGTTATCTATGTATTTTACTTCAAAAATTATATTCTTAACTAGCAATGAAGCGAAAAAGGTAAACAATAAAAATATTTACAAAAAAATTGAAATCATAGAGCATCCAATTTTGACAGTACTTAATCAAATACCAACCTATAAATATGAACCATTTCCGTCCATCCTTTTTATTGGTAGGATTTCTAAATATAAGGGTATTAATTTATTATTAGATGCATTCGAAAAAATGAAAGGTGGTGTAAACAAATTAACCATTGCGGGAGAAGTTTTTGATACAGATATTCGGATACCAGATGATCCAAAACTTAAGTTTATCAATAAATATTTGTCTGAAGATGAATTAGGAAAATTGCTTTTAAGTCATAATATTCTTGTTTTACCATATATTGATTCTTCCCAATCAGGAGTTCTAACGTTGGGTATAGGATGTGGCATACCTATGATTGTATCTGATATACCGGGCCTTCGGGAACAATTATCAGAACTCTGTGCCTATTGGGTTACACCAGGAGATAGAGATGAAATCGTTGATGCTATTGAATGGTTCAAAGTGAAAGGAAATTATGAAAAAGTACTTTACAATTTAAAGAATGAAAACTTAACAAAAAATATTGAAATTAAAAATGCACTAGAAAAAGTCATATTCTATGATACTTAAGTTAGATTATCTTAATTTAACTATACTGCGAAAATCAAAGCTATACAATTTTGCATCATTTTAATTAACATATATTGACAAATCTAGATAAAACATCATCTTATTATCCCATCATTTGCATATATTTTTTTGTTATGGATTTAGCATTATATTCATTAAGGTTTATATCATGAAAAAACTCATTTTTGATATTAGTTTGTATATAATTTATTGCTTTTTTAATTTCTTCATCTGAAGTTTGTTCAGAAATATGTATGAAATATTTATCACCAATCATCTGTTTAACTGAATCTTTGGGAGTTGTTATTAAATTAATTATCGGTCTTTCTGATGCCAGATAATCTACAATTTTGCTCGGAAGGTGATAAGATGTTGTATTACCGATATTGATCAAAGAGTGCATTCTTTTAATCAAATAATGTATGTCATGTTGGTTTATAAATCCAATTAATACTATTTTTTCTTTTATTTCAGGCACGATGTTGTAAAAGTAATTAGCGTGTTTGGGGCTTAATTGACCAGCAATATAAATTTTTAATTTTGAAAAGAATAATGGATCTGCGTTTTTGACTTTTATTAAGAAATTAACCAATCTTTGTGGCTCCCTTACATTATGGTAAAACGATCCGAAATACCCTAAATTGAATTCGTTTGGATCTAAATTTAATTTACAATCGCCTTCGTTATGGTTTTCATTTAACAAAGGTGGTATAACTTCGATCTTGGATTTTGCAAAACTAAAATATTCCAT
>DAOLFJ010000276.1:0-3262 GCA_035326365.1 Saprospiraceae bacterium
ATCTTATAATTCTGTATCTGAAATGATGTCAGTTTTAAAAAGTAAAGCTGGTGTAGATTCCAATTCAAACTCCTTAGCTTAATCTAAACCTTCAGCTTAACCTTAATCTAAACCTTAGCCTTAGTCTCAACATCAACCTTAACCTTAATCTCAATCTCAACCTTAATCTTTTTTGTTTAATGTTGATTTGTTTAATGTTTAAGTAATGCAGTCTTTTCGGATTTCCTTAATCTCAACCTTAGCCTTAGCCTTAACCTTAATCTCAACCTTAACCTAAGCCTTAGCTTCAAAAATGTGAGATCAAGCATCTAAATTCGTCAAGTTTTCATTTAGTGATAAAAAAATTAAAATATCAAGACCAAAAACGAGTAACTTTGCTACTCAATTTATGTCTAAAACATAACTTTAAGACAAACCACCAGATCAAGTACCTTGCGACTTATCAGCGGCGAAGCCATGTAATGTTGATTAATGTATAAGTATAGATTATTCTTTCTGATTATGCAAACTTCGATTCTTTTATAATATTATCAATTAACAAAATCTGTTATTTAACATTATTCCTGTCACAAATTAATAAATATTATTCATATTTTATATTTTTGAATATTATGAAGTCATTAAAATATATCATTTTTAAAGAAGGAAAGTATTATGTGTCAAGATGTTTGAATGTTGAAGTTTCAAGTTTTGGTAAAACCATAGATGAAGCTAAAACAAATTTAAAAGAAGCTTTGGATTTATACTTTGAAGACAATGTCAATATAGATATACAGTTGATAACAGATACTTTAATTGGAGAATTGAAAGTCAGGATATCGTGACAAAATTACCATCATCAGAAAAGGTGATTTTGGTATTGCTAAAGAATAATTTTACGTTTAAAAGCCAAAAGGGCAGTCATCAAAAATACGTAAAAAGCGATAAAGTGGTCATAGTACCATCTCCTGGGAAACAAATACCAATTGGTACATTAAAATCAATTAGTAAACAAGCAGGAATTACTTATCATGAATTTGTAAATCTTTAGCAATAAATGTCAGGAATATTCCATTCTGATTTAAAAATTATCGCAATTTTTCCATAGGATTTACGTGGTTTAAAATTTGTATAGTTAAGAGTAATACCTAAATTCAATAACTTGTAAAATCATTAATTAACAAATTATCAATGATTCAAAGTCACCGCTTATTAATAAGATCAGCGAATCAAGCAGTTTAGCAAATTAAGCAAATTTCAATAAAATCAATGCAAAATATATTAGTTACAGGTGGTGCCGGATTCATAGGATCTAACTTAGTAGAAGCGCTTTTATCTGATTCAAGAGTTGGTGTAGTAAGGGTTTTGGACAATCTTGCCACAGGCTTTAAACACAACTTAGCATCATTTAAAGACCACCCAAAATTTGAGTTTTTTGAAGGAGATATAAGAGATTTTGATACTTGTCTGAAAGCTACCGAAGGCATCCACCTCATAAGCCATCAAGCGGCTTTAGGTTCAGTGCCAAGGAGTATTAAAGATCCTATCACTACCAATGCTGTAAATGTCGATGGCACCCTCAATATATTTAATGCAGCCGTAGCAAACAAAGTCAAAAGAGTCGTTTTTGCAGCATCATCATCCACTTATGGGGATAGTCAAGGACTTCCTAAAGTTGAACATATCATCGGAAAACCATTATCTCCTTACGCAGTAACCAAATACGTAAACGAACTTTATGCAGACGTTTTTGCCAAAACTTACGATTTTGAATACATAGGATTAAGATACTTTAATGTGTATGGACCAAAGCAAGACCCAAACGGAGCTTATGCGGCCGTTATCCCATTATTCTTTAAAGCTGCTATAGACGGCAATGGTCCGATCATCAATGGTGATGGCACCAATAGCCGTGACTTTACGTATGTTGACAATGCCGTAGAAGCCAATATATTAGGGCTGTTTACAGAAAATGGAGCTGCTATCAATCAAGTTTACAACATTGCATGTGGCGAACGAACAACCCTAAATGATCTTTGGCAAAATATTAAATCAGTAACAAATTGTACAGTTGATGCCACCCATGGTCCCAATAGATCAGGGGACATACCACATAGCTTAGCTAGCATAGAAAAAGCGCAATCACTATTAAAGTATACAGGAAGAGTGAAACTTAATGAAGGATTAGTTAGAGCCTTCAATTTTTATAAGGATAATAACCACTAAGAACACAAAAGATTTCACAAAGTCAACATAGTAATTATTAAATCATAAACTTAACATTACAAAGTATATTTGTTAGAGACTTAATAGGTTAATAAACCTTCTTAAAAAAATGCTTTGAATGCAAGAGTCTTAGAGTTAGTTTTAAATAATTAGATTTTCAAGTAAACAAATACTTTGATAACCTTTAGGATTAATACTTAATAAAAAACATTTTGTGATCTGAGTAAACACTTAGTGACCTTAGTGGTAAAAAGAAACATATGAACCATAAAATAGCAGTTATCGGCCTCGGCTACGTAGGCCTTCCACTCGCAGTAGAATTTGCGAAAAAATACATCACTGTAGGATTTGATATAAATAGTAATCGTATCAATGAATTAAGAAATGGCAAAGACAGTACACTAGAAGTAGAAGACGAACTTTTACAACAAGTCTTAGCTTCATCACTTGATTTTGACAGTGATGGACTATACGTTTCTGATGTATTGCAAGATATGTCTCAGTGTAATACTTTTATTGTCACTGTACCTACTCCAACAGACAAAAACAATCGACCTGTACTTACACCTTTATATAAAGCAAGCGAAACTGTAGGGAAGGTACTAAAAAAAGGCGATTACGTTATTTACGAGTCCACTGTTTATCCAGGAGTTACCGAAGATGAGTGTGTCCCAGTATTAGAGCGAGTATCGGGTTTGAAGTTCAATGAAGATTTTTTTGTGGGTTATAGTCCTGAGCGTATCAATCCAGGAGACAAAGAGCATACAGTATCTAAGATACTAAAGGTTACTTCAGGTTCTACAGATGAGGCTGCTGAAGTAGTAGATCAATTGTACAAATCAGTGATAACGGCAGGAACATACAAAGCGACTTCACTTAAAGTAGCGGAAGCTGCCAAAGTTATTGAAAACAGCCAACGAGATATTAATATAGCTTTTGTCAATGAATTGTCCAAGATTTTTAATAGAATGGGCATAGATACCCATGAGGTCCTAGCTGCTGCGGGTACTAAGTGGAATTTTCTGCCATTCAAGCCAGGTCTTGTTGGTGGCCATTG
>DAOLFJ010000276.1:3362-6413 GCA_035326365.1 Saprospiraceae bacterium
AAAAAACCAACAGCCGTAGTTTATGATGTGAAGGCTGTTCTACCAAAACACACCATTGACGGCAGACTCTAATGGGTATTCAAATTTATTTGGATAGAAAAATAATAATGGACTTGTAAACGTAAATCGTTTGTCTTATCGTCCGTTTTAAGATACAGTATCTTCGGGCTTCTAGCCCTTTTGTTGCTTTTGCAGCTCTTAAAAATCAGCAACCAAATCACCAATTATCTTTAGTCTGAACCAAGATTTAAGTGATTTTTGTGATGAATATGATTTTAATGTCACAAGCTTTTTTACAAAAGGATAGATGTTATTGGCTTTGTAATCTTCGATTGCAAATATTGTCTTTTTACTTCTCGGTTAGTCACAGTCTATTTGACTTTGACGAAACATATCTTACGGTCTCTGGAGAATATCATTTATAACTGATCATGAAATCACAAGATCAATCAGTTCTGCAAACATGTGCATATTTAGCGGCATCAGCAGTTTCGCAAATAAGTAGTTTCGTAGATCAGCAATTTTCAGCAGTTTTGCGAATCAGCAGTTTCGCAAATCAGCAATTTTATCAAAAGAACCTCCACCATTGCAGCTATTGCTCAACAGTGGAGGTTCACTTAGTAAAAGATAACGAATCTCGGCAAGCTTTGCGTCTTTGCTTTCGTTAAGCTCAGCGTCCTCGCTTAGCTTGCGTTAGTACAAACGTCCCGTTTGTCTTCTTACGAAGAACAAATAGTTTAGTTTGACATGTCGTTTTCAGAACCAGTGGCGGAAGAGGCATTCCTTGGTCGGGGTCTCTTTCGCTCACTTTTGCGGATACCACCCGCTGCAACGTACTGTGGTGTATCTTTGCCATATACAAAGGCAATGGCAGTCAAGATACGCTCACGATAATCTAATAATTCTCTTTCTTCCTCTCGGAGAGAAGTTAATTGTGCATCTAAATCAGATCGAGCTTTGTTATATTCGGCTTGCATAATAGCCAACTCGTTGATTTTTGATTCAAAATCAGCAATAGAAAACCCTGTACCGAAATCAGGAGTAGGGACGATTGATTTGAGCCTTTCCAGACGTCGTCTGGAGATTTCTAAGGCTTTTGATGTTCTAGATATCATTTGAAAAATATAAATAAGTTAAAAAATATTTTCTGCCCACTTCTTTATACTCACGGGGTAGAATTGATGAGTGGAATACAATAAAGATGTTCATCATGATTTTTTTTTGAACATTATTTAAAAAACTGCCTATATCAAGATACATCATTCGCCGGCAGTATGGGCAAATAATATATATGCATTCGCTGAGCACAAAATATATTGTACTAAGTGTTGTGTTAAATGGATCTTTTGTGCTGTAATTTATAGTAGCTTGCAGGGAGAGCTTTTTACAGCAATTTTTACCTGGTACTATTATTCTCGTAATCGGTTGGTGATACAAAGATAATGTATGTTTCATCTTCTTTTAGGTATAGAAAACCTAAAAGTTATCCACAAAATGTGGATAACTTTGCAATGTGTTAATAACCAACATCATGTGTCTAAAATTAAACTCAATACATGTTAATAACTTTTAATATATTTATACATTTACCTGAATAACATATATTTACGTATTATGTAAAAAGTGTACTTTAGATTTTTAAAATAGAAACTACATATCGTGATTTATTGTAAAGTGTTCGTTTTTAAGGCTTTGCTAATTATTTGATAATTTTTGTTTCTAACTCGTTTTCCCTTAAAATATAGCTTTTACTGCCAAAAAATAAGATTTTTCGTGTTAAACACATAATAATTGCAAAGCAACAGCCTCATGATGCAAAGGAACATCCCGAAGTTGCAAAGAAACATTCGGACGTTGCAAAGAAACACTTGGATGTTCTAAAGAAACACTCGGATGTTGCAAAGAAACGTCCCGATGTTACAAAGAAACACTTGAATGTTGCAAAGGAACATCCCGAGGTTGCAAAGAAACATTCGGACGTTGCAAAGGAACATCCCGATGTTAAAAAGAAACAGCTAGTCATTTTATCCAAGTTTAGTTAGATGTAATAAGTAAATTACCTACAGCAACCAATTTTTTTTATTCGTTTAACCCAACTTTCAAAGAACGTTTACCGATATAATTTTGTGTTTATATTGATAGCTCAAAGATAAAGGAATGATGGATTTACTTTTAGGACATCATGTAGCAAGTGATGAAAAATGTAATTAGTTTAAAAACAATGTATTAGATATTGTAAGTTTTAAATATGTCGGTCATTAGTACTCAAAAGTCCAGTATTTATGTGTAAAACCCGATAATTACAGTTTTTATTTGCAGCAAAAAATTTGCATAATTGGACATGTTTTATTAAAATTTACCCGTTAGACATAGTCTATTTGACTTTGACGATACCTATCTTACGGTCTATGACCGGTCTGGAGAGATATCATAAGATCACAAGATAACCAAATCTATCCCTTCTACCTCCGGCCCCAAAGGGGAATTACCGATTTACTCCCGACTCCTAAAGGGGAGATAGATCAGGAATAATAGGAGAGATTTAAAAATGGCTATCATGCATTTAGAGAATGAGGGAATTAGATTAATTACGACTTATGGGGTACTGACGATAAGCTTTGCGTCCTCGCCTTAGCTTGGATTAGTCCAAACGTCTCGTTTGAGTTTTAATCTGCAGTTAGAATAAACAATGTAAATCTTTCATCTCGAATGGCCCCATATTGGACTTGCAAACTTGTTTGCAAGCATAAGAAGCAGTTAACACTAGATTGATATACTATAAAAAAGGTAATGCCATTCACTGTTGTTTGTCTTAGCGTCTTCGCTAAGATACAGTATCAATAGGCTTCCAGCCTGATAGGTAACTAGTATAAGCGCAATCTGATAAATCTGTGAGACAAAAATTAATTATCAAAGGATCTCGATTTGCATTTTTATATTGCAAATCAACAAACAAGCAATTCAACAAATTAATACAATAACATTTTCGATAAGCTTTGCGTCCTCGCCTTAGCTTGGATTAGACCAAACGTCTCATTTGTGGTTTTATCT
>DAOLFJ010000566.1:0-1348 GCA_035326365.1 Saprospiraceae bacterium
TCCCGCAAATATAGTAATCAATCTAGATCCATTAGAGTGCGAAGGTTTCCCAATTTTTGCTGATGCTGTGGCTACTGATAATTGTCCTGATGTCGTTGTCTCATTAGTGACGCCACTTGGCTCAGGAGATGCGTTTCCTATTGGTGTTACAGAAGTAACTTTTGAAGCTGCAGATACTTCAGGCAATGTATCACAATGTACATTCACAGTGACTGTAAATGATTATGTAAATCCTTCACTTGCATGTAAGCCTGTACAATTATCTCTAGATGAAAATTGTGAAGGTGTCCTTGACCCTACCATTGTTCTTTCAGGATGGGCTGGAGCAGGAGATCCACCAGCTGTTTTACTTGGTTGTCTAGATTATTATGAAATAAATATAATTGGAAGTAATGGAGAGTTACTCGGAGATACCGCAGATAGATCTTTATTAGGTAAAACGTTAGATTATACAATTAGACATACCGTGACTGGATTTAATTGTTGGAATACAGTAACTATTGAAGATAAAATTGCTCCTACAATCACTTGTTCAGATATTACTGTAAGTTGTTTAGAGAATATTACAAATCAAGGTTTACCTACTGTTTCAGACAATTGTCATGCTACTGCAGTTTTAGTAAATGAAGTACATGCTGTACTTCAATGTGATCCTTTATATGCAGGTACAGTCACTAGAACATGGAAAGCTGTAGATGATTTTGGTAATGAAAGTGGTGTGTGTACTTCTACCGTTTATATTAGAAGACCAGACTTGGTCAATGTGGTTGGCCCAACTAGCGATACTTTAGTGTGCAATAGTGGTTACGATGTTGATGATAAAGGTTTGAATTATCCTTCTCCTTTCACAACTGGCGTTCCTACTTATAGAAATGTACCTATATACCCATTGGAATTATTTAATATGACATTCTGTAATTCTACCATTGATTATACAGATCAATTAATATTAGATACTCCATGTAAAAAAAGAATTTTGCGTACTTGGACAATTACAGAATGGTGGTGTAGTACTGCAATAACTTACAATATGCCACCGCAATTTATAGATATTATTGACAATGTTGCTCCAGTAATTCCTGATGTTGCAGATATTACGGTCACAACACAAAGCAGAAGTTGTAATGCTGCTGTTTTATTGCCGCAACTTGTCATCACAGATAATTGCACTGATTTGTATCATACATACATTAATGCAAAACTAAATGGTAATGCTGTCGGATATGTAGATGGAAATGGTGGATTACTAACACTTGGTGTAGGTGTAAATGAGATCACTTATACATCAATCGATGAATGTGGTAACACTTCCACTATGTCTTATAATATTACAGTAAAAGATGATACT
>DAOLFJ010000277.1:0-6365 GCA_035326365.1 Saprospiraceae bacterium
TACCATGAGTTTGCAATAATTTGCCCAATCGAACACACAGGTGATGTACTCCAGCAATATAATCTTCATCCTCAAAATCTGTCAAACATTTGTCTAAAATACGATCTATTAAAGTCTGGGTGATACGTTGAATATTTTCCTGATCAGTAGGTGTAGTTGTTAAAGGTTTAAGAAGCATTATACTCTAATTTAATTAAAAAATAATTGATTTAAATAACACTGCAAAGTTGCCAACTATTGATAGATGAAGTGTATAATGAAAATGTAAAAAGTGTAAAAAAATGTAAAAATCAAGTTCAATTCCATTCAAAAAAAATGGGTGTATCCGAAAATTGCACTTAAATTAAGATTCCTTTTTTTTTACCCTAATCATCAAGGATACCAAAATGAATTAATTAGTTTCTGTGCAAAAATAGCATACACAAAAAAAAAGACCCGCTACATGAGCTATGTAGCAGGTCAATACCCCTAGATTTAGGTATGTTGATAAAAAACAAAACCAATTTATGTTTTTAATTGATGGTCAATAACTTACTTTCACCACCATCACTAAACATGACACGTACGCCATAGCTTGCAGCTACATCTTGAATCGGGTAAGAAAATTCATTATTGCTGAGTCTTGCTATTGGCTCAAAATTCGTCTTCGTGATATTTTGTTTATAGACCACAAAAACGGCATCTTTGACAGTAGGATATGTCCATTCCAAATATAATTTTCCATCTCTTGTCACTATTTTAAGTTGTTTTACATCATCTCTTAATCCTCGATCTATAGCGGTGATCTCTAGAGATTTTGAGTATGACATGTTATTGGCATCATCGATGGCTACTATGCGATAACTGTACGCCTTGCCTGCAGTAAGATCTTTGTCCAACCATTGCTTTTCTTTGGCTGTAAATTTCTTGATTTCCTTCCAGCCTTCATCGTCTTTTTTTCTTTCTAATCGATGAGAGACGACATCTTCAGATACGCTATTGACCCATGAAAAAGTGACAGACAACTGTTCTTGGTTATACTTTGTAATGACAGGTGCAGCAGGTGGGACAAGGTCGGGTTTTTGTAAGGTCAAAATCTGACTATATTTGCTATGGTTATACCTATGATCTACGGCTACGACTTTATAATATGCAAATTCGGACAATGTTTTTACATTAACGGAATCATAAAACACCGTATGTGACAAAACATCCCCTGTCAATTGTGAAAACTCTGATAATGTATCATTAGCCCAATAAACTCGGTAACCAATAATATCAGCCTCGGGTCCACGTGCCCAACTGATCCTCACAAATCCAGTAGAATCGATCGCACCAGCTAATCCTGCCGGTGGTGTAGGTGGAAGGCTATCAACAATATATCCCAAAGCAACATAACTCACAGCTTCATTTCCACTTTTATCTACACTGATCACCGCATAATAATTGTTCTCTAATAGATCTGGTTGGAAATCTAAAAACGCACGTTCTTCTTTTTTGAGTTTGGCACTTATCTTTTGAAAACCACCTGATGCCAGATAACTTCTACCGATATAAAATCCATCATGATCTGCTTCATTTGGGAAGGCATCCCAAGTGATGAGTACTGCCCCTCCCTGATCCTTTGCTTTGATATCAAATGCTGGCGCTGGAGGTGTCAAATCCTTCGGTGTAGTAGTCATGATTTCTGAATATAGTCCCATGTCTCCGAATGGCGTATATCCTCTCAAACGATAATGGTAGGCAGTATTATTATTGACCAAGGTATCAATGTATAGATATGATTTTTCCACACCAGATTGACTACTTAAATATGGTCTTGAATTCAATTTTTTCCAAGTTTTTTTATCCAATGATCTCTCAATATCATACGCTGAAAAAAGTGCATTATTGTGAAAAGTCCAAGCTACTTTAATCTCACTGTCAAAAGCCTCAACCCAACAGTTTTTGACGGCTTGTTCAAGATATTTTTGTGAAAAATCAATAAAAACTTCTAATGTATCGGTTTTCAGATCTGGATATGTGTGGTTTATTCTGATTCTGTAAGTATATTTTGAACCAGTTTTAACATCCTTGTCTTCAAACATGAAACCAAGACTCTTAGCTGCTTCTTTATTTAAGTCCGCTGACATGAGCGCATAAGAATGTCTATTCTGTTGCTCCATTATACTGTTTTGAAGATTACTTCCTTTTGTGGCATCTTCGCCACTTTCTAGAGAACCGTATAGCATTTCCATAGCTACTGCAAGGTATCTATTGGAAGTATCCTTTACATTTTTGAATTCTTCTTGTGTCCATGGTTTGATAGGCATTCCCGGAAGCTGTGAAAAGACAGTATCATTCCCTCCCATTCTTTCGATGATGTAACCATGTGTGTTACCCATTTCCCAGAATACATAATCACTTGGTGCCCATCTCAAAATGATCTTATCTTTTAGTACCCTTGTGGTGACACCATGACTTGGAATCCTTACTTCCGTAGAATCATATTTTAAAGGAACTTCTTCCTGGCTTTGGCCTGTAAAAGATACAACTAAAAGGCAAAGAATTAAAACTGATTTAAAGAAATTTATCATTTTTATTTTGTTTTATTGTTTATCAAATCAAATAATGAGGTGACGTGAGATTTAGTAAATCACCCATCACCTCATCCCTAGATTACGGTTTAAAAGTTAAATCTTTTTTGAAGGAATTATTGCCATAATAACCATAATGAATGGTAAACCCTATATTTTGTCCTACTTTTGATGTATAAGGATTTTCTAATGGGAATCCACCATTTGAAGGTTTATATGTAATAGCTGGAACTGCATAATCGCTAATACATTCTCTTTCATAACTCTTAAGGTTATGATCGCTGTAACACCTACTAATATGTCTAGAATATACGTAGGCTGCATCAAATAAAGCTACAGCACCTGCATAAACGTTCACTGGTAAGACAGGATTTTTAGGTACAGTTTCGACTATTTTTTGTCCTTGTTTTGCTTTATTGATCTCATTAGAAGATAGTCTTCCTTTTGGTGATAAAAGCGTTTTGTTTTCATCTATATAAATTGGGCCTTCCGTGGATTTATGCCACATTTTTATAGCTTGGATTGGCCTTCTATCGTACAATTGTTGTGTCAATCCAAAGAAATTATGATCACCTTTTGCATATCTATTAAAGGCAAAATCATGTGAAGTTGGATTACCACTACCTTTATACTTATATTCGTATATCCTATTATTTAGGTTTTGGAAATACTCATTATTTCCCCATTTCATAATTGGTAATGCCAATGGTTCCACTTTTATGTCAAAATTCTCTTTATAATAACCATATGCTTCATAAGTATCCATATTTTCTTGTCCTACCAACAGTGGGAAAAACGCCCTGTGATTGTATTGATAATTGACATCTCTAATATTTATACTTGCAGTGTAATTTTGCTGGCCATAAGAATTATCGACTTTGTATCCACTACCAAATTTTTCGCTTGCAGTATTGTGTTTACTTGTTCTAAAGTAATATTTAAAAAGCTCTTTTTCGATCTTAGTGCCTCCAGATTGTTGTTCTTTGACAGTATTAAATCTTGTGACAAGTTTACTGCTATTTGCTGGATTATTCCCCAATTTGCCACCACCAAACTGCGGACCATTATTAGGCTGATTACCCATTTTAAATCCTTTATTTTGCTGATTTCCTTGTGTTACGGGTGGATCTACTACGTTTCCTTTTTCATCTCTGTACACATTTTTTGTATTTGTAGCAAGATTGATTGGTTTTGATTTAGGCGTTGCAATCCTGATAACTTTGACTTCATACACAGTTTCCTTCAGTAAAGTTTGAGGAACTGTAAATGAAAAGTGCTCTCCATCACAAGTAAATGCGTGATCTGATGTATTCTTAGATTCTTGATTGGTCAATCTTAGTTTATACTCGTATTTAAAATCTTTGTCTTCCTTAAGTTCCAATAAATAACACTGACTCAAACCTACCCTGATATCTCCTTTACTCTCGTCTTTAGGTAAATAATATCTCTGTCCAAGTTGTGGAAATGAACTAACCACATTCTGTTCCGCAATATGATCGGGCCTTTCACCTGTGATGAACTTGGTTTCTTTTGTTTCTGTTTTTCTAAATTCCCAAGAATTCCCAACTTTCTCATAAGCTTTGACCACCACTCTAAATGTATATTCTTTTTTGCCTTCGAGTGTGCTGTTTGCTATAAAAGTAAGACCATCTTGTGCTGTATTCAGATGGTATTTACCATCTATTATTGCAAAACCTCGTAAAAGTTCTACTTTATCTACTTCGATTTTAAAGGTTCTGTTGACACCTTTTTTCTTTGTACTAAAGTCCTTGACAGTAAATTTATTATTGCTATTTCCTTTTTTATTTACTGCAAAATTAAAAGCTGCTTGTGGTGCTTCGAATACAGAACCTTCACCACCAGTTTCGGGTAATACCTCAGCTATTAGAGGTAATTCGTCACCCGAACCATCTCCCCATTGACATTTTTCTCCTACTTCCAAAGAGAAATTTGTCTTTACGGTAATCATGCCATTCAGAATACTACCTGAGATCGCAAAGTTTCCTTTTATCCAATTAGGATTTGGCAGTTCTGCTTTCATTTGTGCCGCAGCAGTAAATTCCATCAAACTAAATTTGCCCGTGAAACCAAATAATTTTAAACGTAATCCAACATCACCATGCAAATAAGCATAAGCAATACCTTTAGCATACCAACCATTGATACCGTAGTCCATACTCCCATTACACGTAGCCGTCGATTTTGACAAAAGTAGATCAGCACCCAAAATAAACTCAATATTTGCGTAAAAAACAAAGAAATTGGCTTCTACATCAAACTTAATACCTACACCCATTGCAAAGCCTTTGCCTATAAAGACTTTTGTATCTGGAGATTTTGGATTTTCACTTCCATTTAGTCCAAGTGCTTCTCTGACTTTCAATGGTGATCGAGGTAAGTCCCCAATATCATTTCCCATCATAAAATAAGCATTAAAGTTTAGACTTACACTGACGATTTGTGCATCTAGGGCAATATCCACTTGTATTCTTTTCGGGTCATTCCAAGGCTCGTCGTCATTTGTCCATTCTCCGAGTTTTACATACCAAAGTCCTGGTTCAAAATGAAGTGTTAAAGATGCTTTTACTGTTACTTTAAGAACACTTTGATTAAATCCACCATCTATGGTTACTGCAGCGTGGAACATTGGTTTTTCAAAATCCATTTCTATTTCTACACCTATTTCTAGCAATTTTTTACTTCTGTCTGCAATAGGCCCCATAAGATAGGCTTCCCCATCGATTACCACCTTTGTGACACCAAAGTTGTCTGTATTAAACTGCACCGTAAGTTTCAAGTCGCCATTAAAACTTGTCGGCTCTCCAGTAGTACCCAATGTGACAGATGCCATAAACCCAAAGGTCCCTTTCTTAGGCGTGTAAACGACTCCACTTCTAGTTTCACCAGCGTTCATGGTACCAGGACCCTGTTTGTCAGGAATCTTGTCATTGGTAACCGCCACTACAGATTGACGATCCATATTTCTGTAAATACCACCACCAAAACCATAAAAAGCGACTGCACCTACACCTGGAATAGGCAGTCCACCTACGCCCCATCTCGCACCTATATCTATAAAGAAATATCGGTAATTGCTTGCCGTCTCATCTGTAGGATCGGTATCCCCTATTTTTCCTAGCTGTATGGTCGCATTGATAGCAATAGAAGCAAACTTAAGACTTGCTTCAAGATCACCTCTGAAACCTGTACCATACGTGGCATCTTCTTTATAAAGATTGACCGTGCCGTTTACACTCATCACTCCTAGGTCAGCTGCTATGGTTATCTTTTTCAATTCTATCCCATCAAAATCAAATTTTTTCTGACCACCATTCCACTTGGCTAATACTTTTAGATCTGTCTCTGCTTCGAAGGCATTACTTCCTTTGGAGAGATTAACTTTAAGTCCAAAAGTGATGCCTGGTTTCAAGCCGTTGTCATAGGATAATGCTGTGAGATTGATAGGAAATTTATTCATGGAGAACATGCCACCAGGTTGGTTTGCCAGAGAGACAAACTGCAAACCAATAATAGGTTTTTCGCCACCACCTGTGACAGTCAACTCCTGAAACTGTATGCCATTCAAACTCAATTTAGATAGCGGTGTCTGTTGATTAGGACTACTATTAAATCCAATCGTTATGGAACCATTGAGAATAGCCGAAGGAATGACTTTATTACCATCTTTCTCTATAGAAACCGTACTACCTTCATTGAGTGACAAGGTTGCCAACCACAATCCTGCTTCCAGATTATTTTGTATTTCTGCCGCAAATTGCCAGTTGACGCCATTATTCCCTTTCTGAATAG
>DAOLFJ010000278.1:0-6356 GCA_035326365.1 Saprospiraceae bacterium
CCAAACTCTGACTCTAGACCTCGTAAATAAGAAGTTGCCTTACTATTAAGAAAAAACTTTAATAGTAACTTGATACGGGTTTTTGATGATATTAGGGTCTCAATCATATTGAGTATAAAAATTACTCAAAGATAATACATCAAATTTAATTAGTTGACATTTTGAACTAACAAAATAATAGATAAGATAGCTGTTGCTTGTGCAATAGAGTTTGCCAACACTTCTCCCCACTTCACATCACTTTCTTTTCCTTCTATATTTTCTTTTACTTTTACTTCTTTGTATCCCACTTTGATCTCCGATCCTGGCCCGACTTTTGGATATTTCTTAAAGAATAAAAAACTTTTTGCCTTCGTCACTTTGCCTGAAGCATCAATCACCGAAATCTTGTTTATAGAACCTTCTTTGGACAAACCACCTGCATATTCATTTATATAATATCCTGCATTTTTACCTTTTCTATAAGGAACTTGGATTTTATTCTTGTTTGCGATATCATTAATATAAAGTTCAGAAATTCGAGTTGCACCAGAAATGGAAACGATATTACTCATCTTAGGAATACCTATTTCGTCCCCTTCTTGTAAGATAATATTTTCAAAAGATTTTGGTTCTTTGATAGCTTGCTCTAAATCAATTATGATATAACCCAAATTTTCTTTGACTCTAAGTAGCGTTGCACCTTTTAAAAATGCTTCATCTGTCACGCCTCCTGCTTCTCTTATGATGGTAGCCAACTTTGTGTTATCAGACATTAAGGCATATGTACCAGGATATTTGACTTCTCCATTTACCAACACGTTTCTTTGCAATTCAAATTCAGGAGCTTGTCTTATAAAAATCTGATCAAAAGGTTGCAACTCAAAATTAATACCTCCACCTCTCACATTATATGTTTCATCCAGTTTTAAGGTTGCCACCAAAACTCTAGTAGCACGATTTTCTTCGAATTCTAATCTGTAAACATCAACCCTATCTAATGCAGCTTCTCTTTTGTGTCCACCCGCCAATAAAATCGCATCTCTAAGTGTCAAAGAAGCATTGTACAAAAATTCTCCAGGGTTTCTTACTGCACCTGCTACTTTTACAAAAGACTCGTCTGTAAAATTATTTTTTGAATAAACGACCAATCTATCTTTAGGTTGTAAACTAATGTTAGCCGCAGATGTTGGATTTGCTAAAGCTTCTTTTAAATCTATAGAAATATACTCTTGAGTCTTGGACTCATCTGTACGAGTACGGAAAATGTATGCAAATTCTGTAATGGCATCATAACTTAGACCACCTGCAAAAAAGATGGCGTCAGAAACTTTGATATTATTCTCAACATCCAAGGCCATTGTTGTAGGAGTTCTCACCGATCCTTCGATATTGATCTCATAATTTTCTGTAAATGATGCTTTAGATGAAATAATCAATTCATCACCACGCTGTAAAATTAGATTTTTATTGCTCAGTGGATTAGCTAAAATCTCATTTATATTGATGAATTCATACCTGATGGTCTTGAAGTCGCTGTTATATCTCTTTAAATAAGCAATATCTGTAATAGCATTATTGAGTAAAACCGCTTTTTTTAGTATATCGGATATTTTTTCATTATTGGTCATTGCGTAGGTACCTGGATTCTCCACAGCTCCAGAAACTGCTACTTCATTACGAATATTTGTATTAATCTCTGGTACAGTTACTATATCTCCATTTAATAAGGTAAAATCTTTACCATTTCTTTCTAAGGCTAAATAGTCAATATCGATAATTCTTACAGAATCGTTTTCTATACGCTTAACTTGGATATTTCCTTTGAGTGCATTTGCTTTAAGCCCACCTGAAAGTTTAACCAATTCTTTAAGATTTTCCTTTTCGATCAGTTCGTATTGAAACGGTCGATTGACGGCACCAGTTATTGAGATTAATCGGTCCGCAACAGGTACATTTATATAATCATTTTCTGATAAATAAAAGTCTTGACTCACTGTAGGATTCTGCAAATATTTGTAAACGTCGAGTGTTTTTGGTTTTTTACCCGGCCCTAGTACTTGGATTTTTCTCACACTACCTATGTCATTAGGCCCACCTGCTGCGATAAGGGCATTAAATGCAGTGTTTATTGCTGATACATTAAATGTACCATTGTTAAAAACTTCCCCTACGATATTTACATTTATAGTTCGCGCAGTAGTAACTGCCATTTCGAAATTTTCTTTTTGGAAGTAGTGATAGTTTCGCAATCTTCCGTATAAAAGTTGTTCTGCTTGTGCAATGGTAAGCCCTGCAATGTAGTATCTAGGTTGATTAGTAGGTTGTATATAGCCTTCTTTTTCAATTTCTAGTGCGTAATTGGTTTGTGAAGGTCCCCAAATAGATATGGACACTTTGTCTCCTGGACCTAGAATATATGTCTTGGATGGTTTGGCATCTTCTGCTGTTCTGAAAAGCTGTAATGATTTATCACGGAAAATGTGCTGTCCATATGTCCGTGCAGGTGGAAGTTTTTCATTGGCTTGCTCCTGAAGTTTTTCGGAAACTGCTTCTTCTATGGTAGCGCCATCTTTTACTGCTTTCTGTATATCTTTAGACTGATTGACCACTTTGACTTTATCGTCAACAGACCTCGTATCATCTATTTTTGATTGAGGTACGGAGGCATCAGTACTCTTTGAAGTCTGATTTGGTCCAGCTGTTTTGGAAGCTGCTCTTTTTTCAGCATCTAGGATGACCATGACTTCTTCTACCGCTTTTTTAACACGAGCAAGTTCCACTGGATTGTTAGGGTCAACGGTGTCTATGTTAACACCTTTTTTGGTCAATTCTTCACGAAATCTGGTTTCGTCATAACCACGTTTTTGCAATTCAGCTCGTGCTGCTGCTTCTGTTATATTCTGGCTATTTGCTTCCAGATTCAAAAAAGTAATAAAAAAAAGAAGTAAAAATCTAAATACCATTTTTCGTATGTTGATTGATTTAGCGTAATGAGTGGAGCAAAACCAGCAATATCTTTATTGCTTTCCAAGATCCAACCAATATTCAAAACCTATTATTTACAATATAACTAATAATTTAAGTTGGGTGCTAGCCAACGTTCTATATCATTAACGTCCATTTGCTTTCTTTTAGCGTAATCTAGGACCTGATCTTTTGAAATATTACCTAGTCCAAAGTATTTTGACTCTGGGTGACCGATATACCATCCACTTACTGATGCGGCAGGATACATGGCTTTGCTTTCTGTCAGCATAATGCCCGTATTTGTCTCTGCATCTAATAATCGCCATAAAATATCCTTCTCAGTATGATCAGGACATGCTGGATAACCTGGTGCTGGACGGATGCCTTGATACTTCTCATCAATCAAGGCTTCATTTGGCAATTGTTCGCTTTTCGAATATCCCCAAATGCTTTTCCTTACTTTCTCATGCAAATACTCTGCCAATGCTTCGGCAAGTCTATCTGCAAGTGCTTTGGTCATAATGGCATTATAATCATCGTGTTGAGCTTCGTACATTTTTACCCAAGGCTCTATCCCAATACCCGCTGTGACTGCGAATGCACCGAAATAATCTTTTTTCCCTGAGTCCAAAGGTGCTATATAATCTGCCAAACAATGATAAGCTAACCCATCAGATTTCTTCCGTTGTTGACGTAAGAAATGTACTTTGTCACAACTTTGCCCCGTTTTATGGTCAAAAATAATGACATCATCGCCATCACTATTGGCAGGAAAAATGCCTATCACGGCTTTTGCAGAAACCCTATTTTCTTTGATCATTAAGTCAAGAATTTCAATCGCATGGTCGTACAACTTCTGAGCTTCGACACCTACAAAAGCATCCCTAAATATGGTCGGATACTTACCTTTCATCTGCCAACTAGCAAAAAATGGCGTCCAATCTATATACGGAATCAAATCTTCCAATGAAATCTCATTAAACGCTTTGACACCTAAAAACTCAGGTTCATATGGTTGATACGATTGCCAGTCGATTTGTTGCTTTTTCTCTCTAGCTTCTTGTATAGTGACGTATTCTTTGGCTGTCTCCCCTGCTGCACGTTTGACACGAAGTTCGTCGTATTCTTGTTTGACATCTTTAACAAAGGTCTCTGAGACATCGCCTTCTTTGGATAATAACTGACTTACTACACCCACGCTTCTACTTGCATCGAGTACATGAATGACGGGACCATCATATTGTGGCTCGATTTTGAGTGCTGTATGAGTCTTGGATGTTGTCGCCCCACCAATTAAGAGTGGAAGATTGAATCCTTGTCTTTTCATTTCTTTGGCCACATGCACCATTTCGTCTAGCGATGGTGTGATCAATCCACTCAATCCAATCACATCCACATTATGTTCGCGAGCTGCTTGCAAGATCCTATCAGCCGACACCATCACACCTAAGTCAACGATATCATAATTATTGCATGCTAAAACTACACCTACTATGTTCTTACCAATATCGTGGACATCACCTTTTACAGTAGCCATCAAGATTTTACCTTTGACAGTGCCGCCACCTGAAATTGCTTTTTCTGCATCTATAAATGGTGTGAGATAAGCTACGGATTTCTTCATGACACGTGCACTTTTGACTACTTGGGGCAAAAACATCTTACCCGCGCCAAACAAATCACCCACAATGTTCATCCCATCCATAAGTGGACCTTCTATGACCTGAAGTGATGATGGATATTTAAGTCTAGCTTCTTCTGTGTCTTCATCTATAAAATCAGTAATACCTTTGACCAATGCATGAGTTAGTCGCTCTTCTACACTACTTTCTCTCCATCTTAGATCTTTCTGAATGACCCTTCCACCACCTGCTACACGCTCAGCATAGTTGGTCAGTTCTTCCGTGGCCTTTTCATTTCTATTAAAAAGGACATCTTCTACGAGTGTCAATAATTCTTTATCTACTTCTTCGTAAACCTCTATCATTCCTGCATTGACGATGCCCATGTCCATACCTGCTTTGATAGCGTGATATAGAAAGGCGGAATGCATGGCTTCTCTAACCTTGTCATTACCTCGATAAGAGAATGATATATTACTAACACCACCGCTGATTTTTGCACCTGGACATTCTGCCTTGATACGTCTAGTAGCTTCTATAAAATTGATGGCGTATTCATTATGTTCTTTGATACCTGTGGCAACAGCAAAAATATTGGGGTCAAAGATGATGTCTTCAGCAGGAAAACCTATTTCATTGACCAAAATACCATAAGCACGTTTGCAAATATCGACTTTACGATCAATGGTGTCTGCCTGACCTAACTCATCAAATGCCATCACTACAGTAGCAGCACCATACTTTCTTAAAAGATTAGCTTGTCTGCGGAACTCTGTCTCACCTTCCTTCATGGAAATAGAATTGACAATACATTTACCTTGGATACACTTAAGACCTGCTTCGATTACTTCAAATTTTGAAGAGTCTATCATCACGGGTACTTTAGCAATATCTGGCTCTGACATGGCAAGATTCAGGAAAGTTTTCATAGCTTCTTTGGAATCTAGTAGCCCTTCATCCATATTGACATCTATAATCTGAGCACCACTTTCCACTTGCTGAGCAGCTACGGACAATGCTTCGGAATATTTATTCTCTGCAATAAGTTTTGCAAATTTACGTGAACCTGTCACGTTTGTCCTTTCGCCGATATTGATAAAATTAAGGTCTTCTCTTACGATCAAAGGCTCTAGACCTGAATAGGAAGTCAGCTTCTTTTTTGATGGAATTGTTCTTGTGGACATTCCTTCCACTGCATCAGCCATAGCTTTGATATGCTCAGGTGTCGTACCACAACAACCTCCAATGATATTGACCAAACCTGAAGAAACAAACTCACGGATGTATTCTTTCATCTCATCAGCTGACTGGTCGTAAGCTCCTAATTCATTGGGAAGGCCGGCATTGGGATATGCACTGATAAAACACGATGCAATATTGCTAAGATCTTCTAAATGTGGTCGCAACTCTTTTGCACCTAAAGCACAGTTCAGCCCGACACTAAAAAGATCAGCATGTGCAATGGATATATAAAATGCCTCAGCTGTCTGACCGCTTAATGTACGTCCACTTGCGTCCGTAATCGTACCTGAGACCATGACAGGCGTGTTTATATTTCTTTCTTCCTTCAGATTTTGGATCGCGAATAGGGCAGCTTTACAATTTAGGGTATCAAAAACAGTTTCCACCAATAAAATATCAGCGCCACCATCTAGTAAGCCCATCGCTTGTTCGTAATAATTTTCAACCAACTCATCAAAAGTGACAGCCCTGAAGCCCGGATTATTTACATCAGGCGATAACGATGCTGTTTTATTGGTAGGTCCGATGGCACCAGCAACAAAG
>DAOLFJ010000279.1:0-6344 GCA_035326365.1 Saprospiraceae bacterium
GACGTATAGATAACGTCAAATATTCTTAATTATTTATTAAATTATTGCAAAAATACAGAATTTATACATATTACAAATTTTTTACAAATAATAATCAATTATCATCTTTTTACCTCTGACAAAAATTGCTTTAAAAACTCCTCCATATAAGCATGTCTAGATTCCGCTAATTTACGCCCTTCTTTAGTATTCATTTTATCTTTTAATAGCAACAGTTTTTCATAAAAGTGATTTATCGTCGGTCCATTGTTATTTTTATAGGCATCTCTACTCATTTTCAAATCCGGATGAATATCAAAATCATATAATTTCCTTCCTTTAAAACCGCCATAAGTAAATGCCCTTGCAATGCCTATTGCACCGATTGCATCTAATCTGTCAGCATCTCTAACAATATCAAGTTCTTTTGAACCAAAATCAGAAAATGCATGCCCACCTTTGAAGGACATATTTTCAATAATTTTGACTGTGTGGATTATTTGATATTCAGGCACCCCAAATTGCTCCAAAATTTCTCTTGCCATTTTCGGACCTATCGTCTCATCACCATCATAAAATTTTGCATCAGCTATATCATGTAATAAAGAAGCGTACTCTACAACTTGCATGTCTACATTCTGCTCAGTCGTGGATATTCTTACTGCCATATTGTACACCCTTTCTATATGCAGCCAGTCATGTCCAGCTTCAGCATTTTCTAACTTTTGCTTTACAATATTCTTAATTTTTTCAATGATATTTGGTGTATCCAACTTTTATTTTTTGTCAAAATAATAACCAATATACAATTCTGTGCCGGCACCTGCTCTACTTAATGTACCTCCCACTCCATAAGAAGCTAAAATCCCTAGTTTAAGTTTGCTGTACCTGTCCCCGATATTATCTAAGATAACACCTCCCTGCACTGCAACCATACTTGCACTAGAAAAACCTGCTCCAGCCCAAAAAGCATTTTGCTTTTCATATTTCAATCCATAAAGCACATCTATGATGTCAGGATTGACAATATTGGCAGTAATCATTGGTTCAAAATAAGAGTCGTAATTATAAAATCTACCACCTACATTAAAATGAATATGGCTTTGTCGTACTTGGTCAAAATCATTTACCAAAACTTCCGTCGTGTATATTTGACTCATGGCAGCGCCTACAAAAAATGTATTGCCTTTGTATTCTCTTACATTAGACGTATAAAAAAATCCTCCACCAACAGATGGAAAAAAGGCTCCCGACCTTCCACCTAGTATCAATCCATCATTTTCATCATTAAATATCTCACCAGCACCATTAAAGGAATACTGCTGAAAATCTGCCGAAACACCCAACGATAATTGTCCATACCTACTCAATACTTCTTTTAATTTATATGCATAATTAAGCTGTACACCTACTTTACTAACCGGACCTGTTTGATCAAAATGCAAAATAGCACCTCCACTCATATTATAATTCAGTAAAGGGTATTGAAATGATGCAAACCCTGTAATAGGAGCACCTTTGAATCCCAGCCATTGCATTCTGAAGAATCCATCAAAGATCATATCATTACCCACAGCTGTAAATGCTGGATTCCATATAGCCCTAGTTTCTGAAATATGACTACTATTTGCCAACTGTTGTGCATGTAATTTGGTTGCGAATAAGAATATCAAACATCCAAAAATTATTATTTGTCTCATCTTTATTTTCTTTAAATATAATTTAATTCCACAAAATGGTTAACGAACTTTTTACAACTTTGCCTTCGAAAGTCAAAATATAATAATATGTGTCAGCCGGGAGTTTATCCCCATTTCTCAAACCTTCAAATAAATTGCCGAATGTTTGATATCCTTCTTGTTCAAAGATAAGATTGCCCCATCTATTAAATATTTTTAAGCTGTTATCAGGAAATGCTTCTAGTCCTGAAAAATATAGAGCGTCATTCTTACCATCTCCGTTAGGCGTAATAATACTTACTTCCTTAAAAAATGCTAGCGGATCTTCTAAAATACATATAGTTACTTCATCTGAAAACTCACAACCATTTCTATCAGTCACAGTCACTGTAAATACTGTCTCTACTAATGGTTTTACAACAGGATCAGCTACATTTGAAGGGCCTACAATCAATTCTTTATTATCCCATTCGTAACTTATACCACCTGAAGCATTTAACTTTATTGTCCTTCCAGTAATAACGCAAGTATCTAGACCAGCACTTATTTCAGCTGCCTCAAATACTTCTATTTCTATCGTTTCTTCTACACCACTTTGTAAGCAGACACCATCATCTACTACGACTTTATACACTGTTGTTTCTTCGGGACTTGCAGTGGTGACTGGACCTGTGGTTGTGGATAGTGTACCAGAAGGGTCTATCCAAGTATAATTTACACCACCTGATGCAGTTAAAATAACTGGCTCACCATTACATACACCAGGTTTATCAGTAGTAACTGTCGCTTGTACAATAGGTAGGAAAGTTACATTTATACTATCTGTACTAGCACAACCTTGTGCATTTGTTACTGTAACAGTATATTTTACATCTGTCAATAACAAAGGCTGTCTAGGAGCTATAATCAAAGTAGAAGAAGTAGAACCGTCTGACCATTTATATGTTTGATTCGGATTTATCGGAACGCTTATAGAAGCTGATATACCTGGACATAAGGTAAAATCTTCAACTAAAGATACTATCGGTGCTGATTGTAATGTAACTGTGAAAGTTGACTCTTTGGTACAATTTGCAAGACTTGTAACGACACACGAATATGTTCCTGCCTCTGTTATTAAAATGGTATTAGTAGTGACACCTGGTATAACAATTCCACCTTTTTTCCATTCAAATTTATTTGCATTTGACGCAGCAACTATTGTCAGTTCTTCTCCTTCGCACAGATTATAATTACTATTTAATGATAGTGTAGGTAAAGGTTCGATGGTGACTTTAACTTCATCACTATTTTCACAATCAAATTCATTGGTTACAACCACTCTATATGTCCCCGTTTTATCTGCTGTTATAACTTGACTAGTCCCAAAAGGTACACCATTTAATGTCCAATTGTAAGATGACTGGTTATTCCCACCATTTAATATTGGAAAGGGTTGACCTTCACAAATAGTCCTATCATTCATCAAGTTCACACCTGGTATAGGATTCACTGTAATGTTAACTGACTCTGTAACTGTACAAGAAGGATTTCCACCTGTAATTTCAATCTGATAATTTCCACCCTCCGTTACGCTCAATCCAAAACTTGGATTATTCAATACCATATCTCCATTTCTAATCCATCTGATGGTCGCATTTGGATCTGAAGATTGCGCAAGAATTAGATATGTATCACCAGAACAAATAGCAGTATCGCCACCTATTATTTCCAGTGATGGTCCTGGTACAAAAGAAATGTCTGCATCTGAAGTTGATGTACAATCATATTGATTTGTGACGTCGACAGAATAGTTTCCTGCTTGTGTTACCACTAAGAAATTTGCTGTATTTGAAAGTAAAAGTCCATTTCTTTTCCATTCGTAAGTTACTCCTTCTGAACCAGCTTTAAGTTCTACTGTTGCACCAATACAGGCAACCCTATCTTCTAAATTTACAACAGGCAGTGATCTTACCTCTACTTGTGTGGATTTACTTGTTTTACATCCTATATTATTAGTTGCTTCAATAGTATAGAAACCAGAATTATTTGCAACCAAGGATAGTGTATTTGACCCATTTATTGGATTATTTTCATAAAACCATTGCAAAGAAGTGAAGTCTTGGGCTACTGCAAGTAAATTTGCCGGATTGCCTTGACATACATTGGTTGTGTCGGGAAAATCTTCCACAATTGGACTCGCAAAAAATCTTACATCTATTTGATCTTCACCAAAACATAACCCAGCATTCTGGACAATCACTCTATAAACACCACTTCCCATAGGTGTCAATTGACTGCTAGATTGATTTGGAATTAAAACATCATCTTTATACCATTCATAAGTAATTCCTTCAGAACCTGCATTCAAGATAATATCATCATTTTCGCACAATTGTTCATCAGGACCTAAATTTACCACAGGAGCAGCCTTAGTTGTTGCAATTGTCTGTACTTCACTCGTACAATCAAACGAATTGGTAACCACAAGTTTATAAGTACCTCCTTGTGAAATATCTAGTGTACTAGCACTTTCTCCAGAAATCAAAATATTATTTCTAAACCATTCAAACGATTGACCACCATTGATTGTAGGTTCAAGGGTTACAGTTGTATTTTGACAAAATTCGATATTTGGTGCTAATAATGCTGTCGGTCTAGGGTTAAAAGTAACTGTAACTGCGTCTCTTCGGATACAGCCTGAAGAATGAATGACTTCCACAGAGTAAACACCATCTGAACTAACTGTCAACGTATTAAGTACTTGAGTAGTAATTTCAATTCCATTTCTAAACCATTTATAAGTTTGTCCTGATGTTCCTGCATTTAATGAAACCATATCGCCGACACATTGATTAAGGTCTGGCCCTAATTCTAAAACTACTGGACAACAATTGGCTGGAGCATTAAATAAATTTGCTTGGGTAATAGAACATGTAGGCGCTTCAACAAAAAAAGCTGTCACATCCACGGGCAACCCATCAGAATCTAAATTGACCAAAGTGACTGTTTGCGGACTTGATGTAACTGGAAATAACTGCCCATTGACATTCAAAGTAGCTGGTACTGGTGGCTTATCATATGTTAACCTGACTTCCTGTGTATAAGAATTTGAAGAAATTACACATGGAGTTTGAGTGCCAACCGAAATACTATTAATAATACACGAGGACTTTATCTCAACTTTTCTAGAGTTATAACTCAAATTTAAACACTCAGTATTTCTTAAAGAAACAAAAGTTTGCCCAACATAAGAAGTTAAATTAGTTCCTGCACTTATCACCATTGAATAAATAGTGTAATTTCCAGCTGGAGTTGCAGTCATATCAGTATTCTGTCCTATTCTTTCGATCAAACCAGTACCATCATTTACAATAATATAAACATTTTGATAAGCTGGTGCTGGAGCGGCTACGCTTTCGACGACAAGGCCCGGTCCAGTTATATTTGTAACTTGAGTGATTGCTGGGAAATCATCAAAACTATAAAAAACTAAAACGTATTGAGTACAAGCTGTTAGTTGGGCTGTCATAAATGTACTGCTCGAGAACTGCATATTACCTGCATCAGTTCCAGAAGATGCTACAAATGAATTGCAGGCTGACATTGGACTATAGTTAGATCTATACAAACTAACGAAACCATCACCTATATTAAATGTATATGTTCCAGATTCTGTAACATAAATATTTACTCTACTGGAATAGTAGTTATTACTAATTACAGAACAGCCTACTCCACCAATACCTTTCACTGCTATCTGACCAAGCGGTAAATTAGTATTAATCGTCCTAGACATACTGAATACTCTATTACCAACAACTTTTGTCATATTTAAATTCAATCCAGGGTCTCCTGCATCCAAACTTACTGCTGTAGTTGGACACAAAACACTATTCTCAGGTGAACATGTAGAGTTAATTGTAAAATTTGAACTTGAAACATTAAAAATCCTAAAACAATCAAAGTCCATACATTCCATCATCACTCTGGCTTGAGTAGTCCTTACAAAATTAGCTGGTATCAAATATGAAAATGTGCCCGCAGCATAAGAGACGTTTTCAGCAATGATTATTGGATAAGTTCTGCCTCCATCTATAGAAAGTTTTATTCTCATCATATTACACAAGGCATTACTTCCATTAGTATTCCATGTGAAATTTTCCACTTGTCCGGCTTGAAATGTTTCAAATCCATTAGGTCTAGTCACTCTAAAAGGTCCTGTATTGTTGACTACAATAGTGATATCATCATTTGCAACAGCACCACCGGCTCCATTATTATCTCTTAGGGAAACATTAAAATTTAGGTTTCTAGCTACATTTGGTAATACTTCAAAAGGACTTGCAACACCAGAAATTATGGTCTCTAAACTAGGAAAATATCTTTCAGGCGAAGCTGAAGGTGGAAACGACCTAAATAATGGTGTAATGGTAGAATTACCAGCTTGACTACCAATAAATCCTTGAGTAGGTTTGCCAGATCCGTCTTCATCTATTTGTTCCCAACAATATGTATGCGTATCTGAGTCAGTCCACTCTCCTTCAGCCTTTAGGTAGAATGGTGTCCCTTTTGGTATGGTATAATTGGCATTGCATGGATTTGCCACTACCGATGGTGCAGCATTCGGAGATGTAACAGGATTACCGCAACTGCCGCCTTCACCAAAAGTTACATAATCATACATTTCTTCTAAACTCTTGATAT
>DAOLFJ010000280.1:0-6334 GCA_035326365.1 Saprospiraceae bacterium
AAATAAAGTGTCAATGAGAAAACTTCGTACTTATCTTTAAAGATTAACTTAAACAAAATCCCACCTAGAATAATCATCCAATGAATAAATAAAAAAGTGTTTCCTTCAGGGACATTATAATAGAAAAGTATAAATGGTGTGTAAGTACTGCCAATAAGTATAAATATTGAAATATGATCTACTATTCGCCACTTGTCTTTAACGATTCCTTCTGGATGTAAATGATAGTATGCAGAACTAAAATAGGTAAATGTCATTCCAATTATAAAAATAACCAAACCAAACCAAGGTTCATGTACAGGTTCTGACATCAATAATAGAGGGCAGCATAATATCACTAACAACAAACCAATGGCGTGTGTGAGGACATTGGCCTGTTCTTTAGCGGATATTTGGGCAAAACATGATTTCAAATGATCGATACTCATCTACATACCAAGTTGCTGTCTGTATGTGGGATCAATATTGTTGTAACCTAGTTGTATCGCTGCCTGAAGATCTGCCTTGGCTTCATTCATCATATTTAGGCCAGCATATGTTCTAGACCGTTCGTAATGATATAAACCTTTGTTATTGCTTTTAAGCTTTATGGCTTCATCGTAAGCTTGGATGGCTTCTTTGGGTCGTTCTAGCAATCTCAAAGCTCTACCTTTTTCATACCACAAATCTGGGTTGTATGGATTGAGTTTGAGATAGCTTGTGATGTCTTCATGTGCAAGGTCTATTTTACCAGTGGCATTGTACATAATAGATCTATTGAGATACCCGACAGCGTGGTCTGGCTTTAGTTTTAGCCCTTGATTAAAATTCTCAATGGCTTTTTCTACATCTCCAAGTCTTGCATAAGTCGCTCCTCGATTGACTAGGAACTCACCATCTGTAGAATCGTAAGAAATGGCTTTGTTGTAATCAGCTAAGGCTAGTAGGAGCGTGTCTCTACCTTTTGCCAGATCAAAAAATAATCTTGCCCTACTGTTATACGCCTGTGGTTGGGCATCTTTCATGGAGATGGTTTTATTATAATCTGCTAATGCTTCTGTATACATTTTATTGTCTCGGTAATAATTTGCACGATTGCCATAGGGTAGTGTAGTTTGTTGGTAATATTTCAATACGTGGGTCCACAATGTAGCACTATTTTTCCAGATTTTATTCTGTTGAAAAGTCATTGCTGCAAAAAAGACCAAATAAACGCCTAAAGATCCTACAACTGCGGTAACATGGTTTGGATTGGATATCAAATACTTTTCTACATAGTAGGCTATCACAAAAAATAATCCAAAATAAGCTATATAAGTAAATCTATCTGCCAAATATCCTTGTCCTGCGCCAAGTATTTGTAAGAGAAAGATGATATTTACAATAAAAAAGGCCAGTCCAAAAAACAGCGCTTTATACTCCTTTTTGTAACTAATGTATAAGGTGTAAATAACGATCGGAGCGATCAACATGGATGGGTAAAAATACCAAGGAAAACTGCTCGGATAAGGATATAATGGCGACATTCTGAAAGGGACAATCAATTTGATTAAATAAATGATAAAACTGAATGCACCTAAAAAAAGTCGTTGAAAAAAATTCCAATTAATTGTATCCTCAGCACTAGCCAAAGACCCAAAATCTTTTAACATCACAACTCCTACAATACCAAATATCAAGGATAGAATAAAAAATGGAATTTTATTGATTACTGTTTTAATTTCCCATTTTTTATCCATAAAGTAGTCTACCGCCATCATGCTTAAAGGGAGTGAGACAGCTTGGATTTTTGAAAATAGTGATAATACAAATAATGATGTCATCCATAGCCACCTGATGGTTTTTTGATCGTGTTTATACTTGACATATTGTAATAAAGCTCCTAAATAAAAAGCTCCAAATAGTACATCCTTTCTTTCAGTGACCCAAGCCACACTTTCTACTCTCATTGGATGAATGCCAAATAGTAAGGCCAAGAAGATTGCACCACGCCAACTAAGACCGAGCAAAAGAGCAATCCTGTAGGATAGAAATACACATAAAAGATGAAGGAAGATATTGTGCAAATGCCATCTAGAAGGATTTTCTAAACCAATAAACCTATTTTCTATGGCAAAAGTCCATATGGTAAGTGGGTTATAATTACCTATCACGCCTGAACTGAAAATCTCTTTAGTATTTTTCCAGAAATTATCTTTACTAATGTTCTGAACGAGTGGGTTTTCATAAAAATTGCGATCGTCATCCCAATTGACAAAATCATTTTTGATGGCCGTAGTAAAAACAATAAATGTCACAATTACGGCAATTATCCCTGGTAACCATTTTAAATAACTACTAACAGATGTGGGATAATCAGATTTAGTAGACTGTATTATCTTTTTCTCTAATTGTGGAATGTTGGATTGACCTTTTCTCTTTGACATAATTTTATATATGTATTGTATTCACGCAAAGGTAGTTATTAGTGATGAAAAATTTTATATGTAAGAAAAAATAATGAAATAATTTTTTTTTGGTGTGTCATTCTAAACCGATACCATGTCTTTGAGCCATAGCATCGGATTAAACAGGGCGATAATTGTCTTTTTGGGCTATGGCCTTTGCAACCAATCGATCTGCCCACTTATCAGGCAGCCAAGATGACAGTATTCTGAACATCAGTTTTTTGCGATGTACTAAGTATCTTGTTTTAGGATTTGGATCATTGTAAATCTTCCAAATAAGCTTAGAAATCACTTCAACATCTAAGGCTGTTTTCTCCGAGTTTTCTATCATTTTATTTGCAGAAGCTAAGGTCTCGCCATACTCCGTATTCAGAAATTTATCCAAAGCACCTAAGTTCTTGCGCCAAATTTCAGTTTTAATTGGTCCAGGTTCTATGGCAATAACTTGAATACCAAACATTGCCAATTCTCTTCTATAAACGTCTGTCATACTTTCGAGTGCATGCTTTGAAATACAATAAGCACCATTAAAGGGAGAATTGAACAAACCAGAAACAGAGCTAATGTTAATTATTTTTCCAGGTGGGAAAGATGCGTTTTTATCTGTGCCTAAATAGGGTAGAAGTGCATTTGTGATTCGTCTGACGGATTTGACGTTTACATCTAATTCCAATTCAAAATCTTCTTCAGAGAGATACTGCAATGGGCCAGGAACGGCCATGCCTGCGTTATTTATAAGACAAGTTAAACCATGTTTTTCTAGTTTTGGTTTGATTTTTTGGATTTCAGATGCCATTTTTATGCTGTCTCTTACATCAAAAAGTAGTATCGTACAGCTATTTCCAAAAGTACCATACATTCGGTTTAGATCTTCTTCTTTTCGTACAGTGCCAATAACATGGTATCCTGCGTATATAAATTTTTGCATGGCATCAAAACCAATTCCTGACGAAACGCCAGTAATAAAAATGTATTTCATCTTGTAGTATTATGTTTAACTAAAGATCAAAGTTAAAAAAAATATCACAATTTATATCAATCAAAATTTATTTTCATTATTTAAGGACTAATCTACCCATTTACAAACTAATTAAATTGAATGATGAGTATGAAATGATCTAATACTGTGCGAAAGCTCTATTTACTTTTAAACTTGATAACGTTTCTTTAGACTTGTGTATGATAAATTCGTTCGTGATGTAATGTTGATGTACTGTTTTGTTAACAAGTTAATATATGTAGTTTTAGCTTTGTGAAGTTAAAATAGTGCCTTATTTTCGATATGTTTCCTAGCATTCTAGTTGAAGGTGTTGTATTAATTAATCTTTTACATTAGAAGCCAAAACATTTTACATGAGACAGCCACATTATTTATTGAAGTACTTTTCTGTTTGTATTTTATTGATTATTCCTTTTCTTTCAAAAGGCCAGGTCACATTAACACAAGACCAAACAGACGCTGTCATTGGTATAGATCGTAAAAATTGGAATATGGGAAGTACAGCTTCCCACAGCCAGGGCTACGCCCACGATTTCACCTTACCTCCCATGAATGGAAGTTGTGAGATGATCACTAATATACAAGTCACTATAAATATAACAAGCTACGTCCCAAATAGCCCTCCTGGTTGTACTCCAGGCCAAGTTTATTTTAATATTTATTATGGTTGTACTCCTTATTCAGGCGGTGCTTCGTGTCCAGTAGCAAATTTAATAGGTGAACCAAATTATAATCCAAATGGAATTGTAGGGTCATACGCTTACAGCTATGGTTGTCCACTCAACGGGACAGGTTTGCAAGCTGATTTTGGAGGTAATTTTAGCGTTGATGTAGTTCCTGTATTTACGCCAGGTTGTAATCCCATGTGGCAAAATGCAATAAATGCAGGGTTTGTTAATTATGAATATACCATCGAAGTCACTGTATTTACGGACGACATTAGTTGTTCAGGAACTGGTTGTCTTGCTGGGTCCATGGTGCTACCTTGTGATGATAATGATCCATGTACTACAAATGATTTAACTACTTTATTGACTTGTGATGGCAGTGTATGTCTACCATGTGCAGGTACACCAATAGCCGCGCCTGAAACGCCCGTTTTTACTCAAATTGGGCCTATTTGTCAAGGTGATGTTTTTGTATTGCCTACGACATCTTTAAATGGAATCTCGGGAACATGGTCGCCGGCGGAAAATAATAATATGACTACAACTTATACGTTTAGTCCAAACCTTACGCTCTTTCCATGTGCTTTGGAAGCCATGATGACCGTCGTGGCCAATCCCCAAGAGAATGGTTCATTTAGTATAGACAACTTTTGTGCACCGAATTCTGGGACTGCATATGGGATCATTACATCAGGTGGTACCTTTAGTTTTGACCCATTACCGGGTGATGGGGCTTCCATAAATCCAGCAAATGGCGTGATTACAAATGCAGTTGGAGGAACAACTTATAGTGTTAGATATACCACAACAGGTAGCTGTCCAGATGATCAAGTAATAACTGTTACAGCGATTGATGCACCTGAAGGTACATTATCTGGAAATGCAAGTCTTTGTCCAGGAGAATGTTCTAATTTTTCATTTTCATTCACAGGTGGTACACCACCTTACAGCGTTACACTAAATGTCGCTGGTTTTCCTATTCCTCCTATACCTGGAATAACCGCTGCATCAAATTTTACAGTATGTTATACTGGTTCTGGTGCTTTTCCAACGTTTGATTTAGGTACACTTACTATTAATATTCCTACTACTATAACTGGTTCCACTTCTTTGGCACTATCTAATATTAGTGATATCTCTGGTTGTCCAGGCATGGCTTCAGGTAGTTTTAACCTAACTTTAAACAGTGGCCCTTTAGCCATCAATCCTGGCATATTAACTGCGTGTGCAGATGCTTTTGGTGATGGAACTTTTGATTTAACATTTTATAATAATACCGTTAATGGTGGAAATGGATCATTAATTGTGACTTGGTATGAAGATATGGCTGGTACATTGCCTATTTTAAATCCAAATGCCTATGTTTCAAGTGGAGGTACAATTTACGTAGGAGTAAGCAACGGTAACTGTGATTCCCCTTTAATTGCGGTGACGTTAACAGTTGATAATGGTGTAGTGCCATTTCTTAGCATGCTATGCGCCAATTCTGGTTTAAATACTTGCGACATTTGTATTCAATCTGGATTTGCAGATTTATCTTTCAATTTTAACGACGGCGACACTTATTTTGTAGTCGTAAGAGATTTGAACACTATGGTTGAATATAATGGCAATGTTAGTAATGGTGTTCCTTTATCTGTACCAGTTACTACAACCACAACCTTTCAATTAATTTCTATCCAAAATTTATCTGGTTGCCCTAACAACACTGTTTATGGGGATCTAGTAACCATTAACCTGATAAATGCACCTATTATTGATCCCGTCAGTATACTTCCTTCTTGTTTACCAGTTGCATTACCTGTCATAACTGGTAGTTTTCTTTCTGGTGGTGAAATGTATTTTACAGGTCCTAATGGGACAGGTACACCTTATAATGCAGGTGATGTCATTAGCGCTTCTACAACACTCTATATTTTTGATGAAAATGCTGGATGCGAAGATGAAGTGACATTGGTTATCACAATTAATCCTTTGATTACATTTGATCCTATACCACTTATAGAAAATTGTGGAAATGCTGTACTGCCACCGATCACAGGTTCAGGTGTAGGCGTAAATGCCTATTACAATACCAATGCTCTTGGTACTGGAATGACATTTTTACCTGGAAGTGTAGTAACTGATTCTGTCATTTTATTTGTAATAGACCCAGATGCAGATATCAATTGTATAAGTAATTCAGTGACATTAGTAGTAAATATAAATCCTATTCCACCAATACCGATTATTAGTAATAT
>DAOLFJ010000281.1:0-6311 GCA_035326365.1 Saprospiraceae bacterium
CAATTGTATTAAAAGAATTTTTCGTAAAATCCAAAGGACATTTGAATGAAATTACGTGGATTACAGAAAAAGAAATTAATAATCAATTTCAAATTATTGAAAAATCTGACAATGGAGAATCCTCATGGACCGAACTAGGCAGAGTCATTGGTCGTGAAAATTCAAGTGCTGAAGCCACTTACTCCATGATAGATGCAAATCCATTTGAAACTAGCTATTATAGAATTAAATCAATCGATTATGATGGATTGATAAAATATAGCCATATCATAAATATAACAAGAGAAGAAGGTCAGAACCCATTTATCACTATAAATCCTAATCCAGGATTAGGGCTTTTTAATATCAATGTTTCAAATTTTGACAGCGGATTTTTAACTTTTAAAATTTACGATTATAGTGGAAATTTGATAAAACTAACGCATCAGCCAAATGAAATTGAATGGAATAATATTATTCTCGATTTGACAGACAAGCCAAATGGGTTATATTTCATTCATATTCAGACAGAAAATGGAATTGTAATGAAAAAGTTAATGAAAATTTAATTGCTTCTTTGAGATTGGTAAACGAATATGTTCCCATTTATTGACAATAGATTTTTGATGATGAATTTATAATGCAAGTGATTATTCAGTGCTAGTGCCCTGTTTATTATTGAAAATATTTAGCTATGAAGTAATTGCTATTGTGCCCAAACAATTTTAATAACAAGAGTAGATATATTGATATAGGCGAATAACTAAAGAATGATGAAAATTGGGTAATTATTTCTCTTTACAGTTAAAAATATCTTCATTGTTTTAGAAAAATGTTAGGCCCAAAAGTGACTTTTAACCTCATTTTTGGGCCTTTTCTGTATTAAATATTAATTTTTGTGCAATGCACCGATTATCGTACCTATGACTGTAAATAATACCAAGCTGTATGATCCATCTACCAAAGAAAGAGAGGGTGGATTGGCCGCGAATAAATTGCCTGTAATGACATTTAAAGTATGGGTCAACCCAACTGCAAAACCTATCATCATTCCACCCAGCCAAGTATTTACATTTGCTTTTTTTATTAACCAACTGATAATGAATGCATATACCACCATGAAAATAGTGTTAAAAATCATAGGAGTTGGGCTCATATCCATTTCAGAACCATCTTTAAACATTTTCAATCCATCTTCACTTGCGGTTATCCCATTGCCAACCATCCATTGGTTCTGAAATATAAATCCATACCAAAGAAAGCCAATAACCATTGCAGCGACCACACTTGCAAAAATGGCAATCCAATTTGTTTTGTTGTTCATTTTGTTTTGATTTTAAGAATGAATAAAAATAATATTATTTTACAAAGTTATAAAAAAACATGGAATATCTTGCTATATTCTATCCGAAAAAAGCAAGCAATTAATTAGGGTCTGCTGAACTTTATAAAAATAATGGAATACCAAATAAAAAAACTTTAAAATATTATGAATAGATGCATGTTTATAAAAAGACGGTCATCAAAACCCTTGCGCCAAGATTAATTTTTTTTGTAAGTCAGCCGAACTCAATCTTTTATGGTGTTACTTATTAAACTTAGGTTAGTTATGATCCAGTTGGTCACAATTCATTCTTACATCATGATTTCGTATCATGTTTGTAATGGGATTCTTATTAGCCGCATGAAGTCTAGTATCTTAAGCAGATCTGACTTTTCAGCAGACCTTAAGTATAATAATTTTTTTACATCAAAGATGTGTATTTTTAACTAATGAAATTTTGAATTCGGGAGTGATAATAAAATTAAGTAAAAATTACTTAGTAGCAAATATGCAATTTGTTTTCATTTTAATTCAAATGTTTGTTCTAGTTTTGATTTTTTTTTAAACATCAATGCCTATTTTTTTGTCTCTGGATTTAACACTTTATTTTATGCGCTAGCCTCAAACATAAATGAAAAAATAATCCTTTGCTATCATTGGTAAAAGGGTAGTAAAAGTTTTTAAACCGGATCAAGAGTTCTGTAAAGGGAGATCTTTAAGACAATTTTGTGAGATGTTTGCGTTTGAAACTGCTGCATGCCTGCCTGACTGATATCAGTATTATTAGACTGATTTTAACAAATTGTGAGAAAATGATATGTACTTTTTTAAACTTTTTTTGGTTCTTTTCGATAATAAATGGTGGTCTTTTATTGTTGGTTTGAGTGTTAAATAAAGCTATAATGGAATATTTTGTTTTTTTACAAAGATGATTCACAGTGAAGAATCATATCATTACTTTCATTTTATCATTCCAATTAGTCCACCCAAAGGGGGGATTCCTACAGAATATTGATTAAAATCAAAAGCATGCTTAAAATAATCCTAAGATTTGAAAGGGCGGAACATTGAGATTGTTTATTGGCTATTGATGTTTAATATTGAAGGGGACTGATAATAATAAAAAAGGTCACTTAATAGCTTAAGCGACCTTTGCAATCTAAAAAACACTAAAAAAACATCCAACTAAAAGTATGAAAAATTTATTCTTTACAACGATTCTCCTATTTATAAGATTTTACAGTCGGTTAATTAATGTTTGGACCTTAAAGTTGCATTATATTTTTTACTTTACTTTTCTTTTTGCAAATATATAACTTAATAATCACTATTTTTTGTAAATTATTTATAAATATTTATTGGATTGTAAATTTTTGATAAACACTTTAATTAAAATGAAACACAAGGCCACCATTGCAATAAGTGGCCTTGTTTTCAAAAACCCCAAAAAAATCAACGTACATCTTTATGTACTGTTTGACATTGACTTTATTAACGACATTCAACATTCCAAAATTTAAAATGAGTCCACCCTTTGTAAAGGGGTGGCTCAAATAAACCAATTTAAAAATACAACTGATAGCATGCTGTTTTTCATTCTCTTTTAATCTTCATATAACTTGATATAAAATCATTTTTGATTAGAAATAAAACAAATACAGCTATCAAAATAATAATAAATGGCTGGGGGGCATGCGGCATTTACTATCCAGATCAAGATAAACTTACTATTTCTAGGAAGCAATTTCTATGACGTGAATAAGTTTATATACTCACATAAAATTGTAAATAATTCTTTTGAAAAGTGAAATTTTTACTACATTGTATTAGATTATGTTAAATCAAATTTAATTATATGGTATAAAATTGAATTATTCGAAATCTGACGAGTGGAAAATTTAACTATTTGTTTTCTATGAATTGACATCCTTTGTATTGGACTATTAAGTATTTAACTTCAATGACATAGCATCTTGAATTTTACTTTATATCTATCTGATTTCGTAAATCTAAATTGCGATCTTTGATCATTCGTTAGAATAAAAGTAGTTTATAATTAGATATTACAGGGTAATAACAGTACGATGAAAAGTTAAGCAGCAACCTTTCCAAATTCGAATTACTTTTGTGTCTGTTCAATATTATTTTTTATCTTTGGTGAAATATCATAGTTGATAAATATTCTTTCGAGTGAAAATTAATTAAATAACTCTGAATTGATGTCTTTATCCACTTGACTCCACGGTTGGTCTTTATTAATCTCTGGGCGTAAGATTGCTTTTGCTATTTTGACTGCCGTCATGGCATCATTTACATGATAATATACCTTTTGTTCTGGTAGAGCTTGATAGTCTTAGACCTGAAAATTGTTTTACATCTCTGAATAAAAGTTTCATTAGAAATCAAGCTTCATGATATCTGTCAATGTCTACACCTTCACGTTATTTGTTGTTACTATAGTATAAATTTGTATTTGACTTCCCCTTTTCTTATTAAGATACTGAGTTTATGCTAATCTTATATTCATTTTTATATAGGGTCAGCTGAAAATTTTAAAAATATTTGAATTCAAATAAATATTTTAGCTAATTATCGAGAGATGCATTTAATTAAAAAGAATGTCATCAATACCTTCCTCCAAGTTTAAATCAAATATCTCATTTAAAAATCTAATACAGATCAAATTATCTTCAAAATCAATTCTTTACATTGCATTTGATTCGTCTATATATTTTAAACTATACTTCATCACCCCAAGCCTTTCTTTTATTGGGCTTTTGACTTTCATGACGAACTTCTAATAACTTATTTGGGTTTAAATTATTTTTGTAAGTCAGCCACACTCTATCTTTTATGGCCATGTATTTGATTTTGTGGTTTCAAATTTTATACATAGGAGATGTAAGACATGAAAAGTTAACTTATTATCTTTACAAAATAGTCCAATATTTGGGAGATAAATTAAATCTGCACCGTTGAAATTCTTATTACCAGGAATAGATAGTTTTTTACAATATTACAATAAAATTCTTTTATTACATTCGTGCATTGAGTTGCATATGTACAATGAATTGAATTTATATATTTTTATATTTGTAAATGATTTAATATAATATTGGTATTTCAGGACAATTAAAAATTAAATATTTTTTATGATTTCTATTATTATTAGAATATTTATTATATATTTGTGCGTTATTAAGATTGTTTTGACCCCAATAAAACTAATTAATTACAATTTTCACATATGACCACATAAGAATTATGTGGTCATTATGGATTAGATTTCATACATTCATACATTTAACATAGTTGTTAATGCTCTTTAAGCATTTTTAATTTTGGTAGTTTTAAAGTTTGTCTTTAAAGCATTTATCATGTTTACTTTATGCATATAGTTGTATTTTTTTATTCTATGTAAAATTATTTAAATTATTTTTAAAATTTGTGAAAGATGAAAAATTTTGTGGAAATTAAAGGGTTTAAGGTTTTGATTATTGATAGTCAAGAGATTGTGCATTCTGGTATTAAATTTATTTTGGGAAAAGCGTTTCCTGATTTAGAAATATATTCGGCATTTACTCAAGAAAAGGCATTAGATATTTTAAAGGTTATGTCATTTGACCTAATAATAATTGAAGTAGCTATAAACTATACAGAAATGAATCAATTTATCGATGCGATAAAAAAAATAAATGTACATCAAAAGATTTTGGTATTTTCTTCACTTCCTGAAGAAAGTTATGGAGGTAGATTGATGAAAGCTGGAGTAATGGGTTTTGTTAGTAAACTTGAACCAGATGTAGAAACACTTAAGTTGGCAGTGAGTAAAATTATGAGCAATGAAAGGTATATTTCAGATAAATTACAATTTTTGTTGGCTGCTGAATACTTAAACGGAACCAACGGCGATGTTTTTAATGTATTGACAAGTAGGGAGTTAGAAATTTCAAAGCTTTTGGTGGATGGTTTAGGAAGCAAGCAGATTTCCGAAAAACTAAAGATTCATCCTTCGACAATGGGGACACATAAAAACAGGATATTCAAAAAACTTGGGGTCACAACCATTATTGAATTGTACAATCTTTATGAATTACATAATCGCATGTAGTAAATCTCAATCTTGAATTGTTTTTCTACCATAGTGCAGTATTACCATTAATTCAAACCTTTAAAATATTCTTTATTGATTTCACTAAGTTGAAAAATATTTATTATATAATTTCAAGTATATGTAGTATAAACTGTCTATTGTGTATGACATAGGGGTATGAATATTAAGAGTATGTTTAAATTTTTAATGCATTATAATCAATTTTTTATGAAGCTGACTTCATAATAATCAGATATTTTGGTTTACCTGCCTTTCTATTATATTGCTGTTAGACATGCAGGACTCTTTAATTCGTTTATCGTAACCATATCCTATTGTTTTGTAACAGAGAAAATATTTTAACTTTTTCTATGCAACTATAGTAAAATTAAAATTTACTAGGTTCTAGTAGCAAATAGGTTTTATATTAATAAAATGAACTTATGTCATCACGAAGTTAAATTCAGAAATGAATAGCTAATAATATTCACTAGGTGGAATTAAATTTCCCCAAAATTCCATTATTGTTGCTTAAATTTAGCTAGGCCTTGATCTCGTAAAATAATTATTTTCAGAAAAATGTATAAATATGTGGTATGCAAAATATTAGACGTCTAGAAATGTACAGTTCGGTGTAAAAAGAATTGTAAATTCAATTTTTCATTTTTTGTGTTCTGATATTAATGTACTTTTCAACACTCTCTGCTTTTTAGCAATATTCAGAACCTTTATCGAGCCGCAATTTTATCAGTGGCTCGATTTTTTTTTAAAGTGTTTAAGAGTTCTGTAAAAAAAGTTTTCCTGAAGTTTAAAATAATATCTACTGAAATTTACTTAATAAATGATTATCAATTAAATGTATTTAAGAGTATGTTTAAATTTTTATTGCCTTATAATCAATATCTTATGAACCTG
>DAOLFJ010000011.1:0-20722 GCA_035326365.1 Saprospiraceae bacterium
ATAATGGACCGATAACCATAGGAGCAGATATTCTTGGTAATCTAGATTATACAGGTATAGTACAAGAAGTTAGATTGTGGAATAAGGTGATCACTCAATCCATTTTAGATCAATGGAAATGTGCTCCGCTGACAACAAGTCATCCTGACTATGGTAGATTGATAGGGTATTGGCCACTCAATGAATCAGCTGGTACAATAGCAAATGACCTTTCTGTAAATAATAATGACGGAGTCATAACCGCGCCTGACTGGCAAAGCGGGGATACTACCTTAATTTATACTAATACGCCTAGAATCGTAGATGTGGCTGTGACGGCTTTAGATTGGTTATGTATAGATACTATGAGTATGTGGGGACTTGATGGTAAATCTAGAATTAACGCAAAATCCACCGTGAAACAGACAGTTGATAATCTGCCTGGTAGTCTTAGGTTGGCGGTACAGTCTTCTTGTCCTAATGATACCATATTTTTTGATCCTACTACTGACAATATATTTCAAAATGTGATTAATGGAGAAATTTCAATCCCGTATAATCTTTTTATTCAAGGCAATGGTATGAGTCAAACAAAACTCAGCGCTGCTTTTGCGAATAGATTGTTTTATATACCTACCGGCATTGCATTACATTTGTTAGACTTGCGTATAAGTGAAGGGAACTCAGCAGTAAATGGCGGAGCTTTTTACAACCAAGGGGACATTTTTCTCAAAAATATCATCTTGCAAAATAATAAAGAAGGCGCTACTTTTAAAGCTATGACCAATCATGGTAATATATCCATTGAAAACCTGGTAGAAGTCAAAGAATAAGAATGTAGCCAAAGCTTGCAGCTTTGGGATGTAAGCAAATAAAATTAGAAACAATTAGAGCTAAGCTCTAAAAAAATATTACATTTTTATAAAAGGTGCCACAAATACTTTTCCATTTTGCTGATCATACACCTTGACGAAATAATTTCCTTTATTCAAAATTCTAGTTTCGATTTTATTGGTTTTTAAGAACTTTCCTGCTATTTCTAAAGTACCTGACGAGTTGTAAATCTGGTAATCCATCAAACCTGAATTAGAGACATTAGGTAATTCTAAGTTAATATCTTCTGTCACAGGGTTAGGGTACACAGAGAAAATTATAGAATTTTCGTTTTTGGTCGAACTTATGGGTACCAAAGAATATATGTCTACAATGTCTGTAATACCTTCTTCATCAGACTTACCTCCAGCAAAGTAGACATTTGTACCTGCACCAATGACAGTCATATATGACCTTCCGGTAGGTAGTTTTAGCTTAGACCATTGTTTATTTGAAAAATCATAAACATCAACTAAATCAATAAATTGGTCAGCAGCTCCAAAAACTTGGCCACCAGCTACAAACATTTTTTCATCATGAATAGCTACAGACATATCAAATCTATTGCCTCTCGATAAACTATCTATCTCCCATTTCATAGTTTGCTCATTGTAAATTTCTATGGTTTTATAATAATTATAATCTCCATCTTGACCACCAATAAAATAAGCTTTATTTTGATAAGTCTTACCTAATAAACCATATCTTATATTTGACATTGAATCTTGTGTCCATTGGTTAATTCTAAAATCAAAAATACTTACTTCTTTATATTCGTCACCATAATAATTTCCACCTGCTATTAATAATTGGTTGGTAAGTGCCACGACTGCAAAGTTATCTCTTGGTAGAGATGGTTCTCTTTTGATAGGAATTTTAAAATATGTCCATTTATCATTTTTAGTATCATAAACGTCTAAGTTGTCATATGATACCATATACAATTTACTCTCAAGGGAAGTCATTAGATCACTTGATACATTCGGTTTTGTTATGGTACGCAATGAATTTCCTTCTTCATCCAAAATCTCTAACACTTTAGAGTCTACAGCGTTATTTGACCCTCCACTTACGTATATTTTATTATCAATGACGATACATTGCGGTCTATTTTTGGACGATTTTAATTGTTTTACTGACCAAGTATTTGTGTTTAAATCCAAGATGTCAATAGTTTTGGTAGGTTTGTCATTTACATCAAAACCAGCTATAAAAAACAATTTTTCATTTAACTGACAACTGCATGAATTATAACGTTTTGATGATAGTTTTTGGCTAGTCCATTGACCAAAGATAGTTCCTGTAATCATCATGTTAAAAGAAAAAGCTAAAAGAAAATAACGTAGGTGCATGGGAAAACTGTTGTGATAATGTAAATAACTTTGACAATCTGCTATTAGGATTATTAAGGACAAAAATTAGAAAATTTTGAATCGAATTTTCTAAAATTAAATGATCACCAAAATCCCAATAAACTCATTTTTTGTTTCCCACAATGTTACGAATTTATTTTAGAAATAGGCATATTAATGTTTGTTTTTTTTTCGCAAGAAAAATAAAATAAATCACCTATTTATAATTTTAAATGTCCCTTAAACTTGCATTTATTAATAAAGAATTCATGTGGAATTATCCTTCCTTTTATGAAATTTGTAAAAATAAAAGTCTCTATAATTTTATAATTGAATCATAAATTGTCTTTCATTTTATAATCAATTTTAAGCTAACCAAAATCTAATGAAGATAAAGCTAAGCACAATGATCAAAGGCTCTTGTCTCCTGCTTTAGCTTCATCACAAAACCCGTAAGTTAAGTCATTCCATCAAATCCAAAATTCTACCATTATCATAAAACCACCAACTTACCTCTGAACATCTCGCTATTTTCTGTCTCTAAAACTACAAAATAAATACCTGCACTTAAATGAGACACAGACACTGATTTATTTGTTTGGATTGGTTGGTCAAATACAATCTGTCCTGCGGCATTCATTATTTTACAATTTACTCGAGATAATTCTCCAAGCCCTTTAAACTGAATTTCAGCTTTTGTAGGATTAGGATAGATGTCTAACTCAAGTTTTGAGTCTTGAGTAAGTTGAGAAGTACCTTCTAATTGAATGCCACAAACGTAGTTACTTCCTCCATTTACCAAAGCATCTGACAGACAATTTAAGTAACATTCTAGATTGGTATATCCTGTCACGCCATAAATTTGATTTGATAGATTGGTCTCATTATGATCTTGCGAATGGATATCTAAACCTTGCATCATCTCCCAATAATCTGGCATACCATCATCATCACTATCTAGTTGCGCTTGTTTTTCATTGGTAATCGTAAATGCATCGCCATAATGGTCTTCGTCAATGGTCATTGGATCTATGATGCCATCCTTGACATTATCCATCAACCTGATGTCCATGGCATCTCTCGGGAAAGCTCCAACTGATGTTGACAATAAATCGGCTAGCGTTTCAGTAGTAGTGTAAGAAATAGATGGGAATGCATGTCTTAAAGGTAATAAATTGGCAACACCAAAGTTTGTATTTGGATGCCCTTGGTCAAAATCATTACAACAATAAAAAAGCTCGTAATCGCTATATTCATCATAAAGATTAATCTTATTCCCTTCAAAAAACAACTTGTTTTCTTCAAAATTTAATAAGTCGAAATGATACATACCATTGCTGTATGAAGGAGCTGAATGGTAAAAGTTATTGATAGCATTCATATTTAAATTAAAATGACCATTAGGAGTAGGACCTTCGTACCATAACTCTATTCTTGGGTCCCATGCAAGATTATTGGACAGCTCAATGTTAATGGTTTTGCCATCACAGTATGGCGATTCACAACTTATTTCTGGCATCCTACCGCCGATTCTATTCCATACATTATGGTGGATAGACAAACTGTCCAGTCTACTTTGAACAGATGAATAATTGATCAACATACCACCCAAATAACTGTGTCCACCTAGTGTTTCTGCTAGCAAACAATTTTGTATAGTCAGCAAAGAAGATCGCGAGATATCTACAGCTTCATCACTCGCATGTGCAAAAGAACAATGATCAATAATGGCGCGGCGGATACCACCCAAAGTTATCCCATCTTCTGCTAGCCAATGTGGTGTCGGATATTGCTCAGTATCTCCTATTCTAGATCGCAAATGTCTGATGATGATGTTTTCACTGGAAATTTGCTCTTCATTATAACTCAAAAATCCCCTAACAATGATGCCATTGGGTGATGTTTGTCCTGCAATGGTAAAATGGCCATGTCCTGGAGGTACTTCTACTGTAGTAGGGATCACACCACTTACTTTGAACAGTATATACCTTGGGCCATTTTCATTGAGTGCAGCTTGTAGAGATCCGGGACCATCTGCATTTAAATTAGTCACATAAATGACCCTTCCACCTCTACCACCACTTGCAGTAGCACCGAATCCTTCTGCACCCGGGAAGGCAGGAACCTGTCCATAAAGCGAAATTGTTGCATTGGTCATAACTAGTATAAAAATCCAAATTTGTATTCTGAACATATATTTTTATTTGAAGACAAAATTCTAGTATTTAGTTGATCTATTCTGTTAATTTTGCGACTGATTATCCTAAATATGCGACAGTTTTATCTTGTTACTTTGCTGATCTGTGCTTTCTTTGCTCCATTGATGGCGCAACAAGACATAACGATACCTTTTACACCTGTTCCTATTTCAATCGATGGTCATCTAGACGAGTGGACATTGCCCATAGAAATAACACATACATCTAGACCAGCTTACCGCAATCAAGTACTGTGTGGTTTGTTTTGGGATTCAGAACATTTGTATGCTGCTTTTAAAGTATCGGATAATCAACTTTGTGTCAATGCAACAGGCGATAATAATACGAGATTATACCTAAATGATGCAGTAGAAATTTATATAGATGGCAAAAATGATAGTTGGGACAAAATGGATTTGAATGACTATCAGCTGCTTATCAGTTTGACAGGCGAAAAAACAGTTTTCAAAGGAGATAAACAACAAATACAACATGGTAGTCATGTACCAAAAGATCACGAAGGAACAAATATTGTTGTACAAACAAAATCCAACATTATCGGAACAATCAACGATACCACTGATCTCGATAGCGTATACAGCTTAGAAATAGCGTTACCGTGGAGCGCAATAGGTATCATACCGAAAGAAGGATTTGAATTTAGGATAGACTTGTGTAATAATGACATTGACACCACTGCTGATATGACATCTTGGGCAGATACTTATCATCCGCCATCTATGAACTTTATTAATCTAAGTGGCAATACAGATTTCGGTTTTCCCAATGATTGGCATTCCGTTCGTCTTATAGGAGCGGCAAGTTGGAAATATTCATTATTAAAGACTTATCAATCTTCTTCTATTGTATTAAAATTAGGTTTGGTTGTCTTGGTATTATCTTTGTTTGGTGGACTATGGTATCAAAATAGCAGACTTCGTTTTTATCGAAATTTCCCACAGAAAAAACAGCATTTAGCATCATCAGAAATAGTAGAAAATGAAGCTGATTTTGCAGAAAATAAACCAAAAGAACCAACATTATCGACAGAAGTCGCACAATTAAAAAGTTATATACAACAGCACATAGACGAAGACATTCCTGTAGAACGATTAGCAGCTGAAATAAATGTCAGTGTAAGACAGTTGCAACGGATATTCAAAGCTGAACTAGACATGTCGCCAAAACAATATACAACCATCTTGAAGCTAGAAAAAGCAGCATCATTGTTCCAGAATGGGCAGTGGACTATTTCAGAAGTAGCATTTAAATGTGGTTTTGCAGATCCGTCTTATTTCGGTGCAGTATTCAAAAAGTACTTTGGTAAAACGCCGGCAGAGTATAAAAAGGAAGTTTGATAACCTAATTTTAAATCAATAATTAATGACAGATATATTAACACTAGTGTACCAAAATGGTGGATTTGAAGAGCAAGAAATGGTCCAAATAAAAAATGCTCATCATGAAATCAGATTTAAAAAAGGTGAAAATATTTTGTCATTCGGTGGTATCTCAGATGGATATTATATTGTCAAAGAAGGAATTCTAAGGTCATATGTCATTGATTTTAATCATGAAGAAATGACCACTGAATTTTATTGTCAAGGAGATGTTGTGATAGAAGTGGTATCACTTTTTCAACAAAAACCAAGCGAAAGTTGCATCCAAGCGTTATCGGAAGTAGTATTATACAAAATACCTTTTCCAGTATTCCAACAGTTATTTCTGACACTCAGAGGATTCAGCGATTGGGGCAGAAATTGGATGACTGAAGAACTTTTTAAACTAAAAAAACGACACATTCACATGATAACTAAAACTGCTGCCCAAAGATACCTAGAACTTGGTGAATCCAAACCTGAGATTGTACAAAAAGCGCCACTAAAACATATTGCGTCGCATTTAGGTATCAAAAATACTTCACTCAGTAGGTTGAGGAGAGATTCTATAAAGAAAAAATAACTTTAAATTAATTCTTAAAATTGACCTATGTCAATTACAAATCTACCAGTAATGATTAATTTTGTGTTCACAAAAATTAAAATATTATGAGCAATCCAGTAGTTTGGTTTGAGATCGCAGCAACAGATCTCGAGAGAGCAAAAAAGTTTTATAGTGAAGTATTTCAGCTAGAAATGCAATATGTTGACATGCCAGATTCTCCAATGTATATGATGGGATCTAGTGAAGATGGCGCTGCAGGTGCTGGTGGAGCGTTGGTAAAATCTGTTGATAATGTTCCATCTACATCTGGTACGATGGTTTATTTTTACTGTGATGATGTAGCTGTAGAATCAGCAAGAGTTGAGGCAGCAGGAGGTACACTTATTGTTCCTAAAACTAGCTTAGGAGAATTTGGATTTATGGCAATGTTTATAGATACGGAAGGAAATAAAGTAGGAATGCATTCGATGGCATAGAATTTAATAAGCTCCACCAATCCATTAGATTTATTTTTATATTAAATAGATTGGTGGAGCTTGCTAACAGATGCTTGCTATTTTACGAGTTGTCTTGGTCTAGTCAATCTACAACCTTATTTTTAAAAAGGGATTATTGCTACATAAAAAAATGATCTACTTAGAGATTTTTCCTCACTTCAGCAATTTCTTTTCCAACTCTTCCAGACTTACACCTTTTGTTTCAGGCATCATAAACATTGTGAAAAGCAATTGTAAAAACATCATAAATCCAAAAAATGCAAATAATAACCATGGATTATCTCCAAGCATGCTAATCACAGGAAGGGTAAAAGCTGTGATCAACGCAGCAAAAATCCAATGAATCCCCGTACCCCAAGCTTGGCCGAATGCACGCATACTATTGGGAAATATTTCAGAGATAAATACCCATATCACTGCTCCTTGACCGACAGCATGTGCAGCTATAAAACCAAAAACAAAAACGACAACCACTGTTCCACCTGCATTAGTCATAAATGCCCACGCTATCACGGATAATGTGATTATATAACCTATCGATCCGATGATCATCAGTTTTTTACGACCCATCCTGTCTATCAAATAAACGCCAAGTATGGTAAATACCAAATTAGTAATGCCGATACCGATGGAAGAGAGTAGGGCAGTACTCGCACCAAGACCTGCCATTTCAAATATTCTAGGTGCGTAATAAAGCACAAAGTTGATACCCGAGACTTGATTGAAAAATGCTAACAAGAATGCTAGCAAAATAGGTAGACTATATTTTTTGGTAAAGAACTTTTCCGCTCTTGCTCCTGCTTTTTCGGATGATTTTATATCCAGGATAAGTGCATTTATATCTTCACCTGGATTGAGTTTGGCCAAAATATCAGAAGCACTTTTTTCATCATGTTTGTGCAGAAGTAACCATCTTGGACTTTCAGAAACTTTTAATATCATAATACAAAATATTAAAGCTGGAAGCGCTTCTAATCCTAACATTAATCTCCACTGACCGACTCCAAGGAATTCACCAATAAGGTAATTTGTCAAGAATGCCACTAAGATACCAAGCACAATATTAAATTGATAAGCCGCAACGAGTTTGCCACGGTTTTTGGCAGGAGCTATCTCAGAGATATAAATAGGCGCTGCCACGGATGAAGCACCAACTCCAAGTCCACCAATGAATCTAAATATCGAAAAGGAATATGGATCCCATGCTAAACCTGAACCAATAGCTGATACAAGATATAAAATACCAATCCAAAACAGTGTATTCTTTCTACCATATTTTTCAGCAGGATAACCACCAAAAAGTGCTCCAATTACCGTTCCCCAAAGGGCCATAGACATAATAAACCATGAATGAAAAGCAGGAGAAGTATTCCAAAGTTGTTGTATAGGTTGGTCCGCACCAGAAATTACCGCTGTATCAAATCCGAAAAGGAAACCTGATACTGCAACAGTAATGGTCCAAATGAGTAAGTTGTTTTTAGTAGGCATATCTTGGCTTTGTTTTGAATTGAAAAGCAAAGAAAGTTAAATATTTTGTTATTGTAATTATTTAAAGGTAATTAAATGTAGCAAAAGATTCCAGCTTTTGAATTTTATAATTTAGTACTTGCAAACATGTTAGCAAAAATATCGTTTCCGCTAAATGTTGCAAAAGCTTCCAGCTTTTGCAAAACTTACATTGTCGAATAGAAAACGCCAAACACAAACTCATACACTAAGTTTGCATTAATATAAGCTTAGTGATGATGCCTAGCTTATCGTCCTTGCAAAGCCAGGGTTAGTTAAAGCTTGCAACTTTTGAATAAATTTAAACATCAAGCCAAAGCAGCACCTTCAGACGTTGCTCTATACTTTTCTATTTGCCTATGCATAACTTTAAACCATAGTGGTGGTATCAATGAAAGTAACATCATGCCAGGATATCCCGTAGGCATTTGTGGACTTTCGTCAAAATGTCTTAGGACTTGATATTTTCTATTGGCCAAATAATGATGATCTGAATGGCGAGTTACTTCTAATAATAGAATCCTACCGAGAGAATGATTAGAATTCCATGAATGAATCGGAAGTGTCCTTTCGTATCTGCCATCTGATACTTTTTTTCGACGGAGTCCATAATGTTCAATATAATTTACCGTCTCCAAAAGAAGAAAGCCAATTGTTGCACCACCCATATAAAACAGTAATACCTGCCAATCAAATATCAAGAATATCGTTAACAAAATTGAGATTTGTATGATCTGAAATCTTAGCATTTCATTATGTAAACTCCAGAAATTTTGATTTGCGGCAGCCAATCTTTTTTCTTCTAAATGCCACGCGGATAGCCAACTATCTCTGATAGATCTTACAAAAAATCCATATACAGTTTCCCCGTATCTTGCTGATGCAGGGTCTTCGTCTGTAGACACATTTTTGTGATGTCCACGATTGTGTTCTATAAAAAAGTGCATGTATTGCGTAGTTGCAAGTAGAATTTTGCTCATCATTTGTTCATACCTTGTATTGCGATGTCCTAATTCATGTGCAGCATTGATACCTAAGGCGCCGCATGTCATACCAAATGCTGTCATCAAACCAATTTTTTCCCACAATAACAAAGAATCATCATCCACGCTGTATAAAAAATAAATAAGCAATGCTACTTGAACAGGCACAAGACTATAAAGAAGCAAGTCATACCATTTATCTTGAAGCGCCAATGATTCCTCTACTTCATTCATATTTTGCGAGGTACCACTGAAAAAGAATTCAAGAAAAGGTATCAATCCAAAAACATAGATGATAGCAATATAACTATAAATTCCGCCTAAATAAATAGACACAAACACCAGTAAAGGTGTCACGTAAACAAATATATATTTAATTAGATGTTTATTCATTTTTAGTGATTTACAACTAAAGATATTGTTTTAGATTGACTTTTTTCGTTGGAGATATTTAGGAAATAATTGCCATTTGTAAGCATTTCAGCATTAAAAGAAAATACATTATAACCTGCTTTTACCCTGTCTTCATAAAGGATTTTTACTAATTTGCCTTGTGAATCGTACAATCTGAAATTCAGTTTTTGCGTCTTTTCTGTATTAAATTCTAATGTTATTTTACCATTAGAAACAGGATTAGGGTATAGCTTAGCATCGGATATGAGTTCCAGATCATTTGTATTTACTTGACCTACTAGTATATAACCCGTTTTAACCGTTGTGTTCTCTCCCAATTCATTCATAACTTTTAATGAGACTTCATATAGTCCATCTTGGTTATAGACGACCACAGGGTTTTTCTGCGATGAAGTCGATGGATTTCCACCTGAAAATGTCCATTCTCTTTCTCTAGGTCCACCCGTGGACAGATCACTAAATGTTACTGTTTCTCCAGCCATAATCACTGTTTTGTCTGCTTTAAAGTCTGCTATTGGTGCAGTCCTATTTAAAACAGTCATAAACTTTGTTTTAGTCTTTGTATTGCTTCCTGCTATATTACTTACTGTTAGCGAAGCTACAAATGAACCCACTGAATTGTATCTAATGATTGGGTTTTTTAGATTACTGGTCATAGGACTTCCTGATTGAAATGTCCATTTATGATTTATGGTATTATCTGAACTTAAGCTCGTATATCTAGCAGTATCATTTCTGTAAATGGTATCAAAGTCCACAGTAAATTCTGCTACAGGAAGTGCTACAGGGTCTTGGATATGTATAAAATCTATCTTTTTTAATGTATCTATTCCGAGATCATTTTGTACAATTAAGGTGACATCGTAAGCACCATCAGCAGGGAAAACTACTTTTGGATTTTTTTCTGATGAAGTAGCAGGTACACCGCCTTCGAAGGTCCAAGACCACGTGGTAGGATTCTTTTGTGTTAAATCAGTAAATGATATTTCGGTGTTTTTGGCTACAGTAGTTTTATCAGCAACAAACTCAGCCATCGTTTCATTATTAAATTCATTTTCATTTACATACTGACCTAGCCAAGTACCATAACTTCCACCCTCGCCATAGCAGCCTGTTACCCATGTTTCTACACGACCATTTATAAATCTTCTGCATGAAGTCGTGTAGTCGCCCCACCGCTCATTATTGTCAGTCAAAACATTTACAGGACTAGATCCGTCTTTTAGTCTTACAGGGTCGCTCCACATAAATTCCGCAGCTGTACCGTGACATGCTCGTTGTTCCTGACCAGGCAATAAATCAATACCTGATACCAAATAATTGACAAGTATTTCTGCATCTTCTTCATTTTTTCCATAAGCAGAAAAAGAAGGGAATGCATAATCCAATCCCACATTTGTCAATACATCAGCTTCGAAAGTGACATTGGCTACATCCATTCTTCCATACAACAATCCCACGTCTCCATTAGGTGTATTGACATGTCCACCCATGTGAATGGTGCCATTGTGGTAGAGTGCTGACCAAATACGGCTGTCAAAAGTATTTAGCACATTAGGACTGTTTTTTTGACGTCCATCAGGTGCTAATTGAGTAGCTAGGCCTTTGGTTTGTAATGAAATAAGCGAAGGGTCATCACTTAACGATCCTGTTGTGTAATAGAGATTATAAGTGTCACCACCTAGTGCTTCATTACTCACGAAATACATGCCTGGATCAGATAGATAGTCCCATGCTGATGGAGTAGGCACTAAATTAAATGAAGGTGCATTGTCTGCATTTTTAAGTTCGTTATAATATTTGAAGGTCAATTCTTCACCTGCAAAACCAGCATTTTTATCTAACTGATAAAGAACAGAATATTGCCAGTCACCAGGAATATCTCGCATCAATCCAGCTATATAAAGATCATTTTTGGAGACGCCTACATTCGGATAGTCAAACCATCTATTGTCTCCCGAAGGGTTGCCATCTACCTTGTAGTAATGCCATTCTCCATTAGGATCTTCTGTCTTTGAGAAGGCAATACATAATTGAGTCGTGGTAGGATCAGAACCATTCAAACACATAAAAATGAACTTATTTTGTTCTACATCATAGATGACTCTAGGGTCATACATTCTTGTACCTAGATTAAGTAAAGTGAAAAAGTCTGAAAATGCTTTTTGATAAGTAATAGTGCCCGCAGGATTTGTAAATATTACATTGGTATTGATAGCAGACACAATAAAACCATTTCTAGAGACAGCCATAGAATTGTCCATAGGGACACTTTGGTCACGTGCATTACCTTTGAAATTTCTATTCAAAATAGGTGTGTTTACAGCACTTCTTGGTGTGTTATTTATGTCATTCATACGATCAGGTACAGTAGACCTTACTTCATTAGCCATTGATTTTAGCTTCTTAAATTCTATCGTAGGCACTTGACTCGTATGATTGAATGAAGATAAATTACGGAGTACTACATTCCAATCACTTTCCATCAAACTAGGATTGCCTGTTGCTAATTTTTCAGCTTTAAGCAATTCAGAACCTTTGTTGATGACCACTTGTCTATTTGTAAGATCAGGCAGTATCATTTTGGGAGTCTGAGCGACTAAGTATTGATAGGAAATGACTAGCAAAAAGGTTAATAATTGTTTGTACGACGACATATTAATTGTTTTAGGTTCTGAGAATTTGTGAAATACAAAGATAATATTTTCACTGAAATTGTAAAGTAAAATGAAATAGATTATAATTAATTAATGGAGAAATTTAAATTAGTCGCGCGTAACGTGATTATATCGGATCGTTTTTTAAATATCTTTGTTGTAGTTTATGTCATTCATCTCTAAAAATTGAATTTTGAATATGATAACTCATACTGTTTCAAAAGATCTATTTTTTGATCTAGACCATATGCTGATTGAAGTACTGAATGGTCTTTCATTGTCTGAATGGGAACTTCCTACAGTTGCAGGAACGTGGACTGTCAAAGATATTGCAGCACATCTTTTGGATGGAAATATTAGGTCATTGTCCATGCTTCGTGACCTTTACCAAGGTGAGAGACCATCGAATATTCGGAACTATGGCGATTTAATGATTTTTTTGAATAAATTAAATGATGATTGGGTCACAGCTATGAGAAGAGTGAGCCCAAAACAAATCGTTGACATGCTTACTAATTCTGGTGCTGAATATTGTCGATACATTTCATCACTTGATGTGGATGAAGAATCAGTTTTTTCGGTAGCTTGGGCTGGTGAAGATCAGTCAATGAATGGTTTTCATATTGCTAGGGAATATACAGAAAAGTGGCATCATCAGCAACAAATTAGGTTGGCTGTAGGACAAGAAGCAGCTTTGTACGATAAAAAATTCTATTTACCATATTTAAATACATCAATGCAAGCAGTACCGCATTTTTATCGTGATGTCACTAGCGAAAAAGATGATGCCATCTTGATTGAAATATCTGAACTTATTAATGAAAAATGGATATTCATCTATGATGGGAAATCATGGCATTTGTCTAATAATCTGACCACAACTCCAACGACAAAAGTGAGCATTGATGCAACAATCGCATGGCGAATTATGACAAGTAGCAAACCTATAGAAAATGTGCGACACTATATAAACATGGAAGGTAATGAACGCTTGGGTGAAAAATTTCTGGAAGTGCGGGCTGTGATGGTTTGAAATACCTACCTTTGTTCTTTTGAATATATTGTAATAAGAATTGACCTAAAAAATGGATCTAGAAAATAAAAATAAAGACCTCATACTACGAGAAAATCTTGCATTGCAACGAACGATTCTAGCAAATCAAAGTACATTTTTGTCCTTTTTGCGTACCTCTATGTATTTTTTGGTAGCAGGTCTTAGTGTCCATAACTTATTAGAAATGAAGTCTAGCATTACTATTAGTTATGTTTTTTATGGTATATCCTTTGCTTTATTAGTTTTCGGAGTGGTCAATTATATCCTAAATGATAAAAAAATCAAAGAAAATAGAATTCACGTGGGTGGTTACAAAACGGAATATTTGAAATAGGAAGGATCGGTTTTAATATTTAACTAATCCAATCCTTCCTAATATTGAAAAAATAGAAAATTGGCATGTGAAAAAATCAATTTAGAAATATCATAATTTAACAAACTTCTTTAAAATTCTTTTACCGTTATCAAATTCAAATGAAATGAAATAGATTCCAGCTAGAATATCCGTTACATCTATTTGTTCATGATTATAATAAGTGCCTACAATTTTTCCATTAATATCATAAATGGAGATATGTTTTACGTCTAACTCCGTTATAATTGAGATAAAATTACTGCTAGGATTCGGTACTATTTGTACCTTTTCATGCCATAATTCATCTTCTGTACTAGAGATACATTGAGTGAGCAATTTCTCCTTATCGCAATCGCCGGCATTATTACTGATAAATACACTATCAGGATATACTTCAAGTGCTTTGCAAATCAACTCCAAATTACAGCTTTCTAAGCTTGGATTATTGGTAATGCTAATACGACCATCGGCCATAGAAGTACTTGTCCAAGTAATAGTTGATAGCTGTGATAATGGTACTGGAAATTTGTCTAATAGGTCAATGTTTATAAGATCTTTATTTTGATTAAATCCGAAGGCCCAAGATATAGAGTTTAAGTTTGGCAGTATCTGCTCGATATTGTAAAGGTTATCAACTTCTGTCAAAAATAGCCCTTCGAGATTTGCTAAAAGATGTAGACTATCTAAAAGAATATTCTGAAGATCGATGTTAAAAAGATCAAAAACTTTTACAGTGTCAATACCAGCTAAAGGACTACAATTCATATTAGCTGAATTTTGAATTGCAATTCTATTAATTTTTTCCAGAGACTCCATACCATCAAGATTCAAATTTGAACAGTTTAACAAAAGAAAAAAATCTATAAATATTTGATTAGATGGCAATAAACAAGCTATATTACTTTCTGCAGAACAATTATTAATTATAATTGAAAATTTGGGAGATACTGAAAAATCTCCTAAACCATTGAATTTACCATTAGAATTAATTCTGATAGATTCCTTTATTTGTTTTACATCTTGATACACTGATAAATCAAAATCAGGATTTAAAAAATGATGACTTATATTAACTATAGTGTCAAGGCTTGGAAATGGAGCGAACATTTTTCTTGGATAGAATGAAAGAAGTTGAACATAATTAAGATTTTTAAGCCCATTCAAAGACTTTAAACTATCTATAGGGAGAATTCTTAATATATTTACTCTTTCAATTTCATATAATGAATCTAAGTTAAATATAGGCTTACACTTATCATCGATTTCTAATGAATAAATGTTTGTGCATGATGGATAGTTTGTTCTAAAAGCATCTACGTCTTCTTGTGAGCAAAGTATGATTGATTCTGGACATTGAGCAGATAATGTAAATGTAATTAATTTTAGTATTAAAAGTAAAATGTATTTCATTACATATTTATTTTATATTGAAACATACAAGAAGTAATTTTCTTCTTGTATGCTGATTTTGGTTTTATTAAGCTTATACACATGGATGAGCTAATGTATTGCAGGCAATTACATTTCCATTGCCATCATAAATCTGAATTAAAATATGGCTTCCTTGGTTAGGAAAACAAAAAGTTACTAAATTGTTTGAAATAGTGCTATATTGCAATGAATTAATGCCCGAGTTACCTAAATTGGTATTAAAATTGTAATCAGTCGTTGTTAAACATACCATAAGGTTATTATATTGAGGTAAAAATCTAAAAGTTACACAACATCGACCATTCTCATTAGTGAGAGTATTTGGTACAATAAAAACTGCTTGTGGATTTGTTTCTCCACCGTCACACCAATTTATTGAACTTCGAGTTTCGAGTATTTTGTTTTCAGTTGAATTTGCAGATTCATTATTTTCTTTTGCACATGAAAATAAGGCACAAGTGACAAACATAAATAACGTTGATTGAATTAAATTTTTCATTTTAAATTAAATTTGGAGAATTAAATAATAAATACTGATGGGAGATATGTATTCTATATCCTAGGGTGGTTCAAGTATTGAAATTATTAGAAGTTGAATGTAAAATCTATGAGTTGAAAGGGTTGTAATGTGTTGTCTCATCTGTTACGTGTTAAAAAAATAAAATCAAAATGCAAAGGGATTTTAATAAATTTATTTATATTTTAATAAATTTATATTTTAAATTGAGTTCATCAATAGTCAAAACATAAAATCCATCTTTCAAGGAGGATATGTCGATTTTATTTTCTGAAGTCAGATTTTTCATAATTAATTTTCCAGTTAAATCATATATTTTACACAAAACTTGATTCTCTATTCCCTCTATATTTAAAATATGATCTGAAGGATTTGGAAAAACACTAATTTCATTTTTAGGGGCATTATCAAGTGATGATATACAATTTGCCAGAATCTGTTCCCTACTTGAGCAATTGGTTAAATTATCATAAATCTGGATGTTATAATTAATAGTGTCTTTAGTATTTAAGTAATCACAAATGGTTTGATGATTACAAACACTCAGTTTAGTATTTTTATATATGGCAAATTTAGAAACTGAATCTATATTTACGCCTTGTAAAAAAGATAAGTCGTCTATATTGGTGTTGCCAATTAAAATCAAATTTCTATTAATTTTTTTTAGATTTTTAAAGTTATTGAAGTGAGTGATGCCGTCTCTCAACCATTTCAATTCCAAGTGATTAATTTCTTCAAGATTTTGGAATGCACTAAATATTTTAAGTTCATTGGTAGCATGAAAATAAATCTCATTTGCAAATACTAATTTCTCAAATCCTCTGAGCTCGCTTAGTGGCTCAAGATGATTGTCTATTCTTATTCGATTTGTGACTCGTTCTAGACTATTGAAGTCATTGATAACAAGACATTGATCATTATCATCAAAATCAATATCCTTAAGTATTTTTAGTTTTGGTAGTGTATTTGTTATACGCTTAAATGAGTTTTTGTAGTACTTTATCTCATCTGCATATTCTAAATTATTGAATCTAGGTGGACTTTCAGCATTTATCATGGCTGTAATCTCAATGTACTTGCAGGCTTTGAGGTTACTAAATCCGGTCATTTGATCAATGCCTATTGATGCTAAAATAAGCGAATTCCTGATAGTATCTATATTGCCCCCAAATTCCCAACTCTTTAATTTTTCAGACCCTCTAAATAATAGATTGTCATTAACAGTTTTTAATTTTTTCATTGCTTTAAGACTTGATAATGAGTCTAGTCGTAGTATACTTACAACATTTGCATAAAGCACATTATCGAATGCTATAATTTCATTTATATATCTATTGTATTCTATAATTAGATTGTTTAAACCTATTGTATTTTTAAACCCAACAATACTACTAAGATTAGCATTATTTTCTATCTCTATGTTAGATATGTTATTTACTATATTATCAAATCCATTGATCTTTATTAATTTTTGATTATTTTTTATGTATAGACTTTTAAAATATTTGATATTTGATAAACCTTCCAGATTTGTGAGTTTATTTGCATTACTAATAAATATACTTCCTGTTACTGTATCTAAGTTTTTAAATCCTTCCAAACTAATCAAACTGTCGGCATTTGTAAAAAATAAGTCTCCTTCTATTTTTTTAATGAAATATAAAGAATCTATGTTTTTGATATTTCCTCTTATGCTTAGATTCCCTTTTATAATATTACAATTTGGATAAACTAATTTGAAATAATCAACTTGAATTTGATCGGTCATCCATCCATCAAAAGGAGTGCATTGACTGATACCAATGTTTAAGCTTAATATGAAAGTGATTATTAAATTTAATGTTTTCATGTCATATGTTTTATACAATAAAGTATTAAATTAGAGGTTGTATGAGTGAACTTACAACCTCTAAAGATTTAAAATATACAATTTTTAAATTGTTTAATTTATTCTGTATCACAAGGTCTTTGCCCAAAATTTACTCTATCAATATCTCCAGGCATATATGTATTAATGCAATCATCATTGCCATAAACATTTAAAACTCTTACATCAGAAGAAAAAAAGAAGCCAGGTACGGGATCATTACCTTTTTGACAGTCATACTCAGGATCTTCAAGTGGATCGGTCATATCAAACTGTACCTGATAACCCAAGTCTGTTATTGCTTTGATTATTTGTGTTGCTATTTCACAAAAACCTCCGGTTAAGTCTGTTGGGTTAGGTATTGGATCTAGGAAATACGGATCACTACATATGTTTGGTGCACCAGAAATTGTTGTGAATGGAATTATTACAGTATTGCCATTAGGTAATAATAATTCTACTGCAGTTGCGCATTGCAGGTTGCAAACTACATTTTCCCAACAAAGCCCAGAAACAAAACATTCATTTTGGCAAACTCTAGTATCAATTTCGACTATTGTTGCAGCCCCACCACCGTTAGGATAAGTTAAAGTTAATGGGTATCCGGAGGAGCTATTATAACAATGGCTTACTACATCTAGCTGACCATTTGTTATGTAGTCAACTGTAAATCCATCTCCAAAATCCAATGTCCAATTCCTTTTTGGCTCATTGTTCGAAACTACTACTGTAACACAACATTCATTCACGGTTATAGATTCGAAGCCATTTTGTTGTTCAGAATTACACATTGTTATAGGAATAATATCTCCATATGATGTTGGCAATGCACTTAATAAAGCTAGAAAATTACCATTATTCTGGAAACAATGTTCCACTTTGCCATCAGGATCAGTGTCTCCGTCATAGATTGTGCCACCGACATTTAATGTCCATAAAGGGTGGTTTTCAATAATATCTGGTTTTATTATTATGGTAACACAACAATCATCAACTATCCAAGTAAAACCATTCTGTTGAGCATTTGCGTTGGTAGCGAATGAAAAAGAAAATAATACAAATAAATAAAAGGCTATAGTTAAATTATGAAATAAATTCTTCATTTTAAACATATTTTTTAAATTAGATAAGAAAACTGTTTATCTGACTAACTATGGCGGTTTGTAGTTTTCAAGATTGTAGTAATGTATTGTATTGTATTGTATTGTATTGTTCATTTTACATTCTTTCTAATGCAAATATAGGTATTTCTATTTGAATAGCAAAATTTTGTCCATTAATTTTTAAAGAATGATGTTTAGACGCCATTTAGTGTGGTTTTTATAAAAAGATAAGGTTTCTTATATTTTTATCTTGCCTTTATTCACTTTCTCATATACTCCAATCCCGCTAATCCTTGAAGCCCTCCTGTATGCACATGCACAATCGTAGTCCCTTGAGGGAAATAATCATCTTCAATCATTTTTAGCAGTCCATACACAGCTTTTCCATTATACACATGATCTAGTGGTATGCCAGTCATCGATTCAAAATCACTTATGAATTGTATTAATTCGTCCGTCCATTTGCCATATCCACCAAAATGATACTCGTTTACCATATTTAGTTTTTCTTTGTTTTTGTAGCTAGTTAGAGATAAGATTTCTTCTTCTAGGTGGTCCGATTTTAGAGCAGAAAAACTTATGATTTGAGTAGGATAATTATTGTATGATAGCAATCCTGCTGTAGTACCACCCGTACCTGCTGATAGGGTGATGTAGTGTGGAGTTTTGGTTAATTGATAGTTAATTTCGTCCCATATTTCACCTACACCTTTTAATGCAAGTTGATTAGTGCCACCTTCGGGAATGACCAAAGCATCAGGATATTTTTGGATGATGTCTTGGATTTCTTTTGATGCTTCTTTATCTCTATATGCGGATCTTGACATAGGAATCAAAGTCATGTTTTTTTCCAAACAAAACTTCAATGTAGGATTTTGATGGTCTATTTCTCCCCTGATGATGCCTATGCTTTTGATACCCAAAAGTGCACAAGCGCCTGCTGTAGCATAAAGATGATTGGAAAAAGCGCCACCGAAAGTTATAATCGTTTGGATATTGTTTTGGAGTGCAAAATCTAGATTGTATTTCAGCTTTCGCCATTTATTGCCTGATACCCAGGGGTGGATCAGATCTTCACGTTTTATGTATAGATGGATGTTTTTTTCTATGGTCAATGGTAAATTTATGGATACCAAAGGACTCGGTAGCATAAGCTCTTTTTCTAGGTTCCACATGATTTTATTGGTGTTTGATGCGGATCAAAACGGATATCCCACTACCACTTTGAGAATCAATGCTAATAGATCCATGCATATAGTTTATCCTAGATTTTATGTTTTCGAGACCCATGCCTTTTCTTACTAGGTTTTCTTGGTCAAAACCTACACCATCATCTTCGTATTGTATCACTAATTCGTCATCTTCCGTATTGATTTGGATAAGTATTTCGTTGGCATTAGCGTGTTTCAAACTATTATTGAGCAATTCTTGTATGACTCTATAGATAGACAAGGATATCATTTTGTCTATCTTTTCAGGCATTTCATAATATTGAAAGTAGATATCAGGATATGCTTCACCTTCAAATCTATTGATTAGATCTTTAATGGCTGGTATCAATCCCAAGTCTTGTAACGATCCTGGCTGAAGGTTTCTAGAGATGGTACGGACTTCTTCCACTGCAGTATCGAGTAGTTTGTAAGCTTGGTTATATTCCTTTAGATTGACCATGTTTTCTTGTTTTGATCGCACGTGGTCAAACTGTAATTTGATCGTACTCAACAATCCACCGAGACTGTCATGCAGGTCTTTGGCTATCCGTTCCCGTTCTATTTCCTGACCTTCTATCACCGAAATCATGGAGCTCATCTTTATACTATCTTCAAGTTCCCGTATTTTTTGATGGTTGATCTCCTCTGTTTGTTGGGTGATGATTTTTGCACTTGTGATACGTTGATCATAGAATTTTATAATAAAATAGATAGATCCAAGTACTAAAATTAACCCAATCGCTAGAACGTACAATGTTTTACGTTGAGCTTTATTTTGTTG
>DAOLFJ010000011.1:20822-33585 GCA_035326365.1 Saprospiraceae bacterium
AGATCAAAATTATTCTCAAAAGAAGCGATTTTTTCAAATAAGATATTTGTCAATAGAGTAGTATCCTTTACAATTTGATTGATAGCGACAGCTTTTTCTAAATAGTCAAGGGACATTTCATAATCGCCTCGTCGTTTATAAACTTTATTTATTTCAAAATATATATTGGCTAAGACGATTTGATTATTACTTTTTGAATGTACATCAGCTAAATTCAGAAGTATGGTAAGAGATTCGTCTACAAAACCTGCTTGTAGGTATCTTTGTGCAAGATAAAAATTAGTTTCGTAGACTCTGCTACTGTCACCTGTTACCTTAAAATATTCTAATGCCCACTTGTAATATTCTAATGCCCTACGATAATCTCCGAAGATATCACCTTCGTAATCAGCGAGTTTGAGATAAACCTGAGCTAATGTTTTTTGATCTTTATTTTCACGCGCAGTTTCTAATATTCTATTTAATTCTTGGTATGAATAAGTACTATCCTGACTGAATTGGGATAAAATATCCTGGCGGAAAGAAAAGATTATAAGAAAAGTTAAGATAATACGCAACTCAGATGTATTTATTTATATGATCGATCAGATGCAAAAATAGTAATTTATTTTGTGAGATGCCCTAATAGTTTAATGTCAAGTATAATCCATTCATAAAGTACTCAAAAGGTAAAAGAAAAGCCCTCAACTTTTTGAGGGCCTTTTCTTTTAATGCAACAGTCAAATCCCAATGAGTATTTACAACTTTTATATAACAGAGACAACGGATTGTCTCCACATAATGATATTTTAATGTATGACCAATATTCGAGTTGGGTCGGTGTTTTGGGGTCTATTATCATTCATCGATATTACTTTCGATTTTAATCAATAAGTAATCGCCTAAAATGAAAAAATTAAAGGGTCTGTATATATTAGTAATAAAAGAAACACACTAAAAAGATTGATCTTAAAATGGTTGTTTCCGATGCAACTGTCTTAAAATCGTATATCTATTACTGACTTCTTACAACATTCAAAATACCAACACCCAACTCTCATATTGCTCATTCCGTAAACCTAAAAAGAGAAAATTTATCAGTGACGCATTCTTTAATTTGTCACTACCTTTATATTTTAAAAAGAGTATGATATAAATCGATTGCTACCTTCATCAATCATACTCTAGACCAAGACTTCAAGTATTGCTTTCCAAACAAATGATATTTTCATTATCAGATTGTTGGATTATGAAGTTGTGATTTTGGGTTTCAGTCTTATCCACCGACTCTTCTATCCATGCTTGTCCGAATAAACTACTTATGACTAGCACCACAGAAACTAAAAACCTGAAATCCAAAATCTCCTTCTTCATTTTTATATTTTTGATGTCAAATTATCTACCTGTTTTATCAACTTTTGATATTACAAAGGTGCGGACATTTAGAATTTCAAACATCATAGTAAACACCGATTTTTATTTTTGGGGGTTTACCCGAAGTTTTATAGATAAAATCACTGTAACTTTGTATCGACAAATAAGCACCATTCGTTTTATTATTAAATATATATACATGATAAATATTCTTATAGCAGATGACCACACTATGTTTGTAGATGGCATTGAGTCCATATTGGATGTAGAGTCAGATTTGTTTGTAGTAGGTAGGAGTTATGATGGACCATCTGTTATGGATTTGGTAAAAAAGCATAAAGTAGATATTATCCTGCTTGATGTAAATCTACCTGGTATGAGTGGGATTGAAGTTTGTAAAGAGCTGAATGCACAGTATCCTGATATAAAAGTTTTAGCTATTTCTATGTTTAATGAAGAAAGTTTTGTTTCCGAAATCCTCAATAATGGCGCAAAAGGTTATATTCTCAAGAATACAGGAAGAGAAGAATTGCTAATAGCTATCAGAACAATTGCATCTGGAGAGTCTTATTTTTCCAAAGATGTCACCGAAACAATCATGAAAGGCCTAATGAATCAAAGGAAGGCATCATCCAAAAGCAGTGCATTTTTCCCTAAATTGTCAAGAAGAGAAAAAGAAGTCTTAAAACTTATAGCACAAGAGTTTACTACACAAGAGATTGCAGATAGTCTTTACATAAGCCTAAAAACAGTGGAATCACATAGAAGTAGCCTTTTGTCTAAGCTCAACGCTAGAAACAGTGTAGGTTTAGTGAGAATCGCAATGGAAAATAGTTTGCTAGAGTGATAGTCATATCACCTTCGGTGAATGTGGGATGAGTAGAATAGCTTAGACAAATTACCACATGATTTTAATCGGATGCTATTTACATTATAAATAAAATGAATCTACTGAAAGTAAGAATTATTTTATTACAAATTTTGAATATAACATTATAATATGGCCTTTTCTACATTTTTACCATTTTAGCTGACCAATGTTTATCATCAGACTTTATGATCATCAAGTAAACACCACTTGGTGCTTGCATCATATCAATTTGCATTTCATTACTATTCTGAGATTTGATAGCAATCACATTTATTTGTCTACCGAGCATATCTATAATACTAAATTCAGCATTTGGATCTAACATAATATCTGATGCAATTGTAAAATGTCCTTCGTTAGGATTAGGAGTTATGACGATATTTTGATTTTCATCTTGATCATTAACACCTGTTAAAGTGATGATTTGTTCCGCACTAAAGCAATCGTTATCATCTTTCACAATGATAGTATATGTGCCCAATGGTAATTCATTAAATTCATTAGCGCCCAAGAATACATCTCCTCCATCTAGACTATGTCTATAAGGCGGTGTGCCGCCTGTGGTAGTAATAGTAAGATTATTATTAGAAATGGCAAGATCTACTATTAGACTATCAGGTTCAGTGATAGTAATATTGCCTTTTACGGTATCACTTTTACTATCTATGACTGCAAAAGTATATTCGCCGGCGGAAAGATTGTTCCATTCTCTTTGAGTTGTGAAATCGCCTTGGTTTAATTGGTACAAATAAGGTGCACTACCATTGGATGGACTGAGACGTAGAAAACCATTACTTAGGCCGTAGCAGGTTGTGTTCCTGACTGTCCTACTCACACTTGAAAATATATTAATACTGACATTAAATTCATAACTACATTCATTTGCATCTCTAACATAAACTTTAAATGTACCATTGCCGGGGAAAGTTATGACATTTTCTGCAAGTAAATTTGTTATGTTTCTGCCAATTAAATAGGGTGGTGTGCCTCCAGATATATTGAAAGTAAAAACAAAACCATTTTGAGAGAAATTAACTGCAAAGTCATTAATTTGTGTTGTCTTTAAAGTATCTGTGATGAATACTTTTGACCCTGCATCTTTTACATAAATAACATAATTTCCACTGACCACATTAAACGATGATGAACTTTGAAAATCCAAACCATTCAAACTATAAGCATAAGGTTCTATTCCACCCTGTGGAGATGCCATAATATTTGCAAAATCACCTGGACAAATAACATCTTTTGTCAATTCACCCGTTGCATTTAATGTCGGTATATTTATGGTTGCTACTAATGAGTCTTTACATCCATTATCGTCCTTTATATAAATAACGTATTCTCCATTGCCAGGATCAGATATGACACTGCCAAGTTCAAAGGAGGTATCGTCAAGTGAATAAAGCAAATTACCTGTCCCACCTGATAAGGTCAAGATGATATCATAATTAATGACTTCTGCTCCTATGTTTATTTCAGACGGTGATTTGATGGTAACGATATTTGTATTTTTTACAATGTTTTGAGCATCCTTAATATATAAATTATATGTACCACTACTCAGATTTTCAAATTCATTGCTGTTTTGGTATACCAGATTATCAAGAGAATACTGATAAGGTGGAGTACCACCATAACCTTCGACTATAATACTACCTGCTTGGTCACCAAAACACAAAAGTTCATTTTCTATAAATGCCGCTCCGCCAAGGGTAGACTGACGAATTTTGATGTTAAATATTTGTCCTGGCAACCATCTGTTTAAATCATCAATGATGTCAAATGTAAATTCATCGCTTTCAGCAGTGTTTCCGTTATGTTTATAAACTAATATATTATTTAATAATGATGATTTACTTACTTTGTCACCAATCTGCAATACTATATTATCCAGCAATAATAATCCATTTGATGGCAAGCTGGTAATTATAATATTTGAAAGATCGTTGTCAAAACTTGCAAAATCTATTTTTTGGTCATTTATAATCCCACTTTCATTTCTTGAAATCAAAAGGACTTCATTTTTCAATAAAATACCACTTTGGTCATTTCCGCCCGCTGTCTTAAATGAATATGTAGACCCGAAGTCATTATTTATGCATGGTGAGATTGGTTTTACTCGCCAATAATATATACTTCCTGATTTTAAGGTTGTCCCAAGAGAACTTGTTTCTATTTCAAGTGCTGTAACATTTTCTTTAAAAGATGGGTTCTCAGAGAGTTCCACTAGATATTTATTTATGCCAGGTATAGACGTCCATTCAAGAATGACGAGTTCTGTGGGAACGTTAATAGCATAATTGATTGGTGAAATATTCGAAACGCTTACGAGTGTTGTCGATGCCTTGAAAATTGTAATATTCGAGACCACTTTCTCAGTTCCTACAGTTGCAATTATTTTAATAGATGAAGCTCCGATCGGTAGTGATTGTGGGTTGAGTATTGATAAGATAGAAGTACCTGGTAGAGCTACCACTTGTGGTGTAAATGTGAACTGAAGCCCACTTGGTGGGTTCTCAAGAGATAGTGTAATATTTTGATTGGCATTGTCTAATTTAGTAAGAGATAGGTTGAGATCAATGCGACTTTGATTACAAAGCTCCACATAACTTGGTGATGCTGCAATCGCAAAAGTAGCTGTAATGTTGAAGTTGGCATTTGAAACATCATAAAATATATTGCCATCAGAAATGACCATAATCCTAGCCATATTGGTAGGTAGAGAAGGAGTGGTGATGTCATACGAACCAATATTAGGTACTTTTTCTGCTACTAGATGCGGATAAGTTTTGCCTCCATCAGTGGATAAAAATATGTTCACCAATGAACAATTGATTGGCGCTTTTTCTGTATTTGCGACATTCCATGTTACAGTCTGTGGAGATCCTACTTTCCAGTTTACGCTGCTTGTATTAGGAGAAGTCACTACAAATGGCCCTGCTTGATTATTAGTAATCACTTGCACATTTGCTTCATCAGTACAGCCTCCGAGTGGATTATTATCTCGTACTGTGCATCTAAAATTCATGGTCCTGCTGACTGAAGGCAATACTTCCCATTGTGAATATCGTCTCTGTAAATCAGGGAAAAATCTCGATGGACTAATATCAGGAGGCAAGGCTCTGAATGACGGTCCAGCAGTACTCGTCGCAACAGGCGGCATAGTTGCTGTTTGATTATTCATCTGCTCCCAACAATAAGTGAGTTCATCCATATCAGCATCTTCAGCCGCAGCTGTTAATACAAATGAAGTAGATACAGGTATCGTATAACTATTGCTAGGTAAGGAGATTTGTGGTTTTTGATTATTTATTTCTATCCTTGTGGCGCAAGTGTTTCCATTACCAGCAACTATAAAGTTTGCAATTTCATCGAGACTTATAGCGTGGAAATTTGCATGGCTATTACTTTGAACATTAGGACTACATATCCCGGCATAGCCCATTATTGTACTTGCACTACCTGGTTCAACAGCTGTAGTACTATTTCTTTGGCAACTATTATTTTGAGTATGATTTGCTCCGAACTGATGACCCATTTCATGTGCGACATAATCAATATCAAATGGATCGCCTACAGGGTTTGATTGTCCTGTTACGCCACGTGCTTTTGATGCTGTACATGGAGACCTTAATTGGGCAATACCTCCACCTGCTGTACTAAATACGTGTCCTATATCATAATTGGATATGCCGATGATATTATTTATTGTTGTTTGATTTTCGCCTAGCATGATTGAACCTTCATCATTTGTATATGGATCCGACTGGGCATTCAAAAATATTAATTGGTCCGTATTGCCTATTAATTTCATGGTGATGGCTACTTCTTTTTCATACACACCATTCACTCTTGTCATTGTATTGTTATACGCTGCCAATACTTTTTCTTTTGTGCCACCATGGTAGCTAGCATACTCACCTGTACAAGCCAATGCTAATCTATATGATCTCAAAACACAATCACCTGCGCGTAAGGAAGCTGTTTCTATTGATGAAAAATCTTCTCTCTCAAGACCAAGATCTAGATGGTCGCTAGACACTCCACAAGTAAAACTTCCTGTTTTCTTTCTAAAGTCTTTTTTGTGGTAAACGATGTATTCTGTCTGATTGTGTTGTGTATAGGGATCGATAAATATGGTTCCAAACTCATCGTGCATGATCATTGCATTAATTCCGAAAGGCGACACACTCATTTTTAATGTATATCCTAAGACATCTATACTCCTGCCTGTAAAGGAAGTAAACCCAGGATATTTATTAATTAGTTCCGTATCAAAAACTGGAGTTTCTTCCATTTTAAATGCGGTAAGCCCTTCAGGTAGTGGGATTTTTATGGTGACACTAGTTGAAACTGCCTTGCTTTTTGATGAAATCAATTTTATAAATGCTGGATAATCAAAAGTATAAACTTCATATTTGGAAGGAATGATTTGCCTATTTCCTGAGGTAGATCTAAGATTTATTTCATCTGTCTTCTGCCAAAAGTTTGACTGACCCGTTAGTTCCATTACATTTGTATTGGACAAAAGCAGTAATAATACAATAAGAAATCTCATTCCTGGTGTTTTAACTTTATTATAAAAGAGATGGTAAAATTATGACTTATTACCAAATAAAAACTTTTGTCAACATATTTTTAAGTAAAATAGATGTTTTGCCGACAATATAGAATTAAAATACGTTCAGATCAGAAAAGTTTTGGCTGAATTAAAAAACTATCGAAATAATTGATTGGAAGAAACGTTATTTCTTACGGATGAAATACTCAATGATAGGTAATTATATATTCATAAAAATATCAAATTGATATATATTTTTATTTAAATATAATTTTTTTCCTTAATATTACGCCATATTTAGGATTCATTATGAATTCGGATATTAATTGCTAATAAAAATCAAAGAGATGAATTTCAATTTTAAAGCCATCTACCCTTATATATTACACATTTTAGTGATATTGTTAGTAAATGTATTTTACTTTTTGCCGCAGTTTGAAGGGAAGGTGGTAAATCAAGGAGACATTATTCAATACAAAGGTATGTCTAAAGAAGCCATTGATTTTCAAGAAAAAACAGGTGAGACAGTACTTTGGACTAATTCTATGTTTGGAGGAATGCCTACTTATCAACTTTCAGCACCCAATCCTGGTAATAAATTGAGTTACGTAAGAAAACTAGGTACGATGTTTATCAATCAACCAGCTGGTTTGTATATTTTAGGGATGATATCATTTTACATACTGATGTTATGTCTTGGAGTGAATGGTTGGTTGAGTTTGATAGGAGCTATACTTTTTGGATTTAGCACTAATAATTTTATATTGTTTGAAGCAGGGCACAATACAAAGACTGCAACAATTCTCACGAGTCCTTTAGTAATTGCAGGTGTTATATTGCTTTTTAGACAGAGTTTTGTATTAGGTGCTGTATTATTTGGAATAGGACTAGGACTTAATGTACAGTCAAACCATCCACAAATGACATATTATCTTGGGTTGGCTTTAGGTATTTTAGTGATCATCGAACTTGTAAATAAAATAAAAGAAAAAGAATTAGTCAATTTTGCAAAGTCAATAAGTGTAATGCTTGTAGTTGCTTTACTTGCATTAGGTTCGTCAGCATCTAAGTTGTGGACAACGTATGAATATGCAAAAGATACCATGCGTGGTGCACCAATATTGAAATCTAGTGGAGATACGCCTGCATCATCAAGCGAGACAGATGGACTAGAATGGACATATGCAACTCAATGGAGCAATGGATATGGAGATTTATTGGCCACATTTATCCCCAAAGCTGTAGGTGGTGGTTCGGGTGAATGGTTGGACGGAGATTCAGAATTAGGTAAAGCTGTCGGTCAAAGGAGAGAATTCCAAGCACCTACTTATTGGGGATCACTACCATTTACAAGTGGTCCGGCTTATTTTGGTATTGTAGCTTTTTTCTTATTTGTATTTGGGCTTTTTGCCGTAAAAGGGCCAGTAAAGTGGTGGTTGTTGGGAGCAGTATTATTAACCTTCGTCATGTCTTTAGGTAAGAATATGGAAGGATTTAACAAATTACTTTTCGATACCTTACCACTATTGAATAAGTTTAGGGCCCCTAGTTCGATTCTTAGTGTCACGGCTATTTTTATACCAATATTAGGTATACTTGGAATTTCTGAATTATTGAAATCAACTGATAAATCACAATATCTAAAACCGCTGTACATTTCTGCTGGAATTTTAGGAGGTATATGTGCAATGCTTTGGATAGGTGGCAGTAGCATGTTTGATTTTAGTAGCCAAGGAGATGCCAATTATCAAGAAATCATTGATGTATTACTAAAACAACGTCAATCAATGTTAGCATCGTCAGCGTTTCGTAGTTTAGCTTATATTGTTCTCATATCGGCGGTAATATGGGCTTTCCTAAAAGATAAAATAAATAGTACAGTACTAATTGCAGTTATTGGAGTTTTAGGTTTGTTTGACTTAGTACAAATTGGCAAAGATTATCTTGATAAAAAGGATTTTGTTACTAAAAATACTTATAAACAGAATTTTGAAGCTAGACCAGTAGACACGCAGATTTTGCAAGACAACGACCCTAATTTCAGAGTTTATGACGCTACTATCAACACATTTAATGCTGCAAGTACTTCTTATTTTCATAAGACAATAGGTGGTTATCATGCTGCAAAATTGCAGAGATACCAAGACATCATCGATAGGCATATTAGCAAAAACAATCAAGGAGTCTTGAATATGCTCAATACGAAGTACTTCATATTACAAGGAGCAGATGGAAGTCCTACAGTTCAGCGGAATCCTGCTGCACTTGGAAATGCTTGGTTTGTTAATAATATCATCCAAGTTCCAGATGCAAATGCTGAGATAGATTCGCTCACGAGTTTTGACCCAGCTGGTGATGCTATCGTTCATGCAGAGTTTAAAGATTATGTTGCCAATTTGAATCCTTCAAAAAATGGAGCTATTACTCTAAAATCTTACCATCCAAATAAATTGGTGTATGAGTCTAATACGGAAGGTGAGCAATTTGCCGTATTTTCGGAAGTTTGGTATGGTCCTAATAAAGGATGGGAAGCATCAATAGATGGTAAACCAGTAGATCATATTCGTACTAATTATTTATTGAGAGGGCTGAAGATTCCTTCAGGAAAACATGAAGTTATATTTGAATTTAAGCCTAAAGCGTATTTCCTTGGGGAAACCATTAGTTTGATAAGTTCGTTGATAATATTAGGATTGTTGATCTTTTATATTTATACACAAGTTCGTCCAAGTAAAGATTCTGTCGTTAAAGCGTAAGGTTTAATATAGACAAGTTAAAATAAATAAATACGGAAAAATGAATGGTAAATCGGTTTTAATCACAGGAGGGACAGGTTCGTTGGGCAAGGAATTGACTAAGACGATTTTGGCTAAATGGCCAGATATACAGCGATTGGTGATATTCTCACGTGATGAGCAGAAGCAATATCAAATGGCGTTAGAATATCCAGAAAAGCAGTACAAAGCTATCCGATATTTCATTGGCGATGTGCGTGATCTAGACAGGCTAAAACGTGCTTTTAATGGGATCGATTATGTCATTCATGCAGCGGCGATGAAACATGTACACATAGCAGAATATAATCCAGACGAATGTGTCAAAACCAACATCGGAGGTGCAGAAAATGTGATCAAAGCAGCTTTGTCTTCAGGAGTTAGCAAGGTAGTCGCATTATCCACAGACAAGGCATGTGCGCCTATAAATCTGTATGGAGCTACCAAACTTACTTCTGATAAATTATTCATTGCAGCCAATAATATTCGTGGCAAACAAGATATAAAATTTTCAGTGGTACGGTATGGAAACGTTATGGGTTCCAATGGATCAGTTATTCCTTTTTTTATGCAAAAGAAAAAAGATGGCGTGTTACCTATTACAGATAAGAGCATGACACGATTTAATATTTCGCTTCAAGCAGGTGTGGATATGGTCCTTCATGCTCTTGAGACAGCATGGGGAGGAGAGTTATTTGTACCTAAAATCCCTTCATACAAGATCACAGATGTAGCGCAAGCCATAGGTCCAGAATGCGAACATAGAGAAGTAGGTATCCGTCCAGGAGAAAAAATCCATGAAGAGATGATCACGGCTTCTGATTCTTATTCTACATATGACCTAGGAAAATATTATGTGATATTGCCACAAGTACCAGTTTGGGATCTTGAAAAATATATCAATTACTTTAATGCTACCTTGGTACCAAAAGGATTTCATTACACTTCAGACAATAATCCTGAGTGGGAGACAGTTGATAGTTTGAGAGCATTAATTACCGAACACTTGTACCCCGATTTTAAAATATGATACCTTACGGCAAACAAAATATAACCCAAGACGATATAGATGCAGTGGTCGAATCACTACATTCAATCTATTTGACCCAAGGTCCTAAAATCAAGGAATTTGAAGATGCTTTTGCACAGTATATTGGATGTAAATATGCCGTGGCAGTAGCAAATGGTACTGCTGCTCTTCACCTTTGTACCATGACACTCGGTGTTAAAGAAGGACAAAAAGTGATTACAACACCGATCACCTTTGCAGCAAGTGCCAATTGCGTCCGATATTGTGGTGGCGAAGTGGTTTTTTCTGATATTGATCCTGACACCTATTTATTGGATATAAATAAGGTTAGAGAATTGTTAGAAGCATCTCCCAAAGGTACATACCAAGGTATTATTCCGGTAGATTTTGCTGGCAAGGCTGTAAATTTAGAAGCATTCAGAGCATTGGCAGATGAATACGGATTGTGGATAATAGAAGATGCTTGTCATGCGCCAGGTGGTCATTTTACAGATAGTAAAGGTATTGACCAACAATGTGGTAATGGAAATTATGCAGACTTGGCCATTTTCTCTTTTCATCCAGTCAAACATATAGCATGTGGCGAGGGTGGCATGATCACCACAAATAATGAAGAGCATTACAAGCAGCTGCTAAGATTGAGATCACATGGAATCAATAAAGGGGACGACCAATATTTAAATGACATTGATTTTGCTAATGGTGTGGAAGGTGAATCGTCTTATCCTGGATGGTACATGGAGATGCAACAATTAGGATATAATTATAGAATCACAGACATCCAAAGTGCGCTTGGCTTATCACAACTAAGTAGAGCCAATGAAGGTTTAGCAAGAAGAAGGCAAATTGCGCAGAAATATGCTGATGCATTCAAAGGTAAAAGTTATATCTTAGGGCATTCAGGCTATCATCCCGATCACGCCTACCATTTATATGTAATAGAAGCTGATGATCGATTGGGACTTTATACCCATTTGCGAAAGCATAATATCTATGGGCAGATTCATTATATTCCAACACATCTTATGCCATATTATAGGTCTTTTGGATGGAAAGAAGGCGATCTCCCGAGTGCGGAAACATATTATAAACATTGTATCAGTTTGCCGATGTATCCTACATTGACTGATGATGAGCAGGATTTTGTGATAGAGACGATTAACAGATATTACAATGGCTAATCTCTGCATCATTCCTGCTCGAGGCGGAAGTAAGCGTATTCCAAGGAAAAACATAAAAGATTTTCTCGGGAAACCTATCATTACATATTCCATTTCAGCGGCTTTAGATTCAGATTTATTTGATGAAGTGATGGTTTCTACGGATGATCAAGAAATAGCAGAAATTGCAATAAGATTAAGCGCAAAAGTCCCATTTTTTAGGAGTATTGAAACGTCCAATGATGTTGCCACTACCTACCAAGTGTTGGAAGAAGTATTACTGGAATATGAGAAAATGGGTAGATCATTTGACAATATTTGCTGCATTTATCCATGTGCACCCTTTGTGACATCAGAAAAATTAAGCTTGGCTTATCAAACGATGTTAAATGGTGACTTTGATGGGATAATTCCTGTGGTAGGTTTTGGGTTTCCTATTCAAAGAGCATTAAAATTAGACAATCAAAAGATTTCTTTTTTCTATCCTGAGCATGCTTTAACAAGATCTCAAGACTTGGAGAAATCTTACCACGATGCGGGACAGTTTTATTGGTCAAGAATATCATCACTTCAAGAACAAAAGCGTATAATAACAAATAATACAGGTTCTATCGTACTATCTGAACTAGAAGTACAAGATATTGATAATGAGATAGATTGGGAATTGGCAGAGTTGAAATATAAAATGTTTTGCAAATGAATTTCCCCACCAAATATAAATCACTCAATCTAGCAGAAATCTCTGACGGACAATACAAAATTGTTCCCATCAGATACGAAGACCGATTGAATATAATGAAGTGGCGAAACGAACAAATGTATCATCTCCGTCAATCCAAACCATTGACCGAAGAAGAACAAGAACGATATTTCACTAATGTTGTAGCACAATTATTCGACAAAGAACAGCCTGACCAGATATTATTTTCCTATTTAGAAGGTGATGTTTGTATTGGTTATGGTGGATTGGTACATATCAATTGGATAGACAAAAATGCCGAGCTTTCATTT
>DAOLFJ010000282.1:0-6292 GCA_035326365.1 Saprospiraceae bacterium
TTACCTATACCATTACCGCAGCCAATGGACAAACGGCTAGTTGTAGTTTCAATGTTGTGGTCAATGACTGTACTGTGCCAGTGATAACTTGTCCGGCAAACTTAGTATTGGAATGTGCAGATGTGTCCAATGTAGCCACCATTAATACATGGTTGACTTCAGCGACTGCTACAGATAATTGTACAGCTATTCCAGTAGAGGCCACACTTTTACTCAATACAGTGGATCAATGCGGCAACACAGAAAGAAGATTGTACAGATTTACTGCTACGGATGAAGCTGGCAATAAAGATGAATGTTTTGCAGAGGTAATCATTCAAGATACAACCATTCCAAACATTAGCACACAAGCAGCAGTTTTGACAGTTGATTGTGATGGAAATGGAAATAGCGAACAATTGCTCAATTGGCTTAACAACCAAGGTGGTGCTCTAGCGACTGACTTATGTGGAAACGTCTCATGGTCCAATAATTTTGGAAGTATATCAGATTTATGTGCTTCTACAGGTGGAACAACGGTTATATTTACGGTTAGTGATGCATGTGGAAATACAAATACCACATCCGCAACATTCACCATTAGAGATATTTCAGATCCTGTTTTATCTTGTCCAGCAGACATCACATTGGAATGTTCTAATCCATTTAACAATGCTATCATTACATCTTGGTTAAAGTCTGCAAGCGCTGAGGATATTTGTAGTGGTACCTTACAAGTGACAAATAATTATCCAGGTATATTTGATGCAGGTTGTGGATTATCTGGTGTACACACCGTGACGTTTAGTACAATTGATGCTTGCGGCAATGACGTCACTTGTACCAGAACTATTACTATAAACGATACGACTTTACCTATCATCATATCACCGGGAGCACCTTTGACTGTTGAGTGTGATGGTCTTGGAAATACGACACAATTAAATACATGGTTGAATAATAATGGTGGAGCACAAGCTTCTGATTTATGTAGTTCGCCACTTCAGATCACTTGGAGAACGCCAGTTTTGGTCAATACCCAAACGCTTTGTGGTGGTACAAGGATTTTGACTTATCGTTTTGTAGCTGTAGATGCTTGCAATAATGAGTCATTGCCTATATTTAGTACATTTACCATTCAAGACAATACTTCACCATTGATATCTTCACCGGCTACAAATTTGATTGTAGAATGTGATGGAGCTGGCAATCTAGCGCAACTACAAGTATGGCTCAACGCCCAAGGAAATGCAATTGCATCAGATATTTGTAGTGGTCCAGTGATTTGGCAATATGATTTGATAGGCACTCTAGATCAGTGTGGAAGAACAGGGACATATACTTACAGATTTACAGTTACAGACGCTTGTGGTAATACAAGTACAACGCAGGCAAATTTTGTCATCAGAGATACGACTTCACCTGAGATAATAACAGATGCAAGTGATTTTGATGCACAATGTAATGGCGCTAGCAATTCAATAGATATATTAAACTGGTTGAATAATAATGGTTTTGCCCAAGCAAGCGACGAGTGTAATGGACTGACTTGGGTCAATGATTATGGGTCTATTGTATCAGATTGTGGTACTACGGGAGCAGTTACCGTTACGTTTACAGTAACAGACGCTTGTGGCAATAGCAGCAACACGATGGCGATTTTCTCTATTTCTGACGATACGGCTCCGATTTGGGAAAAATTACCACAAAACTTGACATTGATATGCGATGGTGTATCAGACCCATCTGCTCAAATCCAATCTTGGTTAAACCTTGCAGGTGGTGGCGAAGCAAAAGATAGTTGTTCACTTGTAGTATATTCTAATAATTATACCGCTTTAGCTAATGGATGTAGTGCCGGAACAGGAAGTGCTTTGGTTACATTTACAGCAACTGATGCTTGTGGAAATGCAGTGACAGCTACAGCCACACTTACCGTAGAAGATATCAATGCGCCATATTTTGTAAATCAAGCGAGAGATACCATTGTAGAATGTAATGGTAGTGGAAATACGGTAGATTTGGCCAATTGGCTAGCTAACAATGGTGGTGCAATGGCAGAAGATGCTTGTAGCGAACCATTGACATGGTTAAATACCTTGTTAAGTACCGTACAAAATTGTGGAGGCACAAGTACAGCTAGATATTCATTTACAGCTACAGACGCCTGTGGTAATACTAGCGTAGCTACAGAAGCATTATTTATCATTAGAGATACGACCATTCCAGTATTTTCTATTTTGCCACAAGATAGTATAGCTCAGTGTGATGGCAGCGGAAATACAGCTCAATTGAATGGTTGGTTAGCTGCAAATGGCGGATTGGTAGCAACAGATATATGTGGATCAATCTCCGATATCGAATATGATTTGGTAAGCGAGACGGACTTATGCGCACTTACTGGTCGAGGTTTGTATAGGTTTACGATCATAGATGCGTGTGGCAATGTCAATACTGCGGAAGCGAGTTTCATCATTGTAGATACTATTCCTCCAGTAATCACAGCAGGATCAGATATGAATCTAGAAGAATGTGACAACTCTACTTTGGGCAATTATCCAGAATTTGATTTTTGGTTGACCAATCGTGCAGGAGCCACTGCTCAAGATGGATGTAGTAGTTTCACGTGGAGTAATAATTATAATCCTAGCAACTGGGTGACTTTATGCGGAAATACAAGAAGTGTAGCAGTTACATTTTATGCTACAGACAATTGTAATAATGTAGATTCGGTGACACACATCTTCAGTGTAGGTGATGTTTCTGCACCTTTATTTGTCAATTGTCCTCGTCCTCCAGTTATTGTTGATGCTCCTGCTGGATGGTGTAGTTCATTTGCAAACTTTTCCCCAATCGCAGCTACAGATAATTGTAGCAATGTCACAGTTACCCAAATTGACAATACGGGTTATTCTTCGGGCAGTTTATTCCCTGTAGGTACTACTATTTTGTGGTACGAAGCAGCCGATGAATGTGGCAATAAAGATACGTGTAGTATAAAAATAATTGTCAATGATTTCCACACACCACCTACGATAAGTTGTCCTGCTGATAGAACGGTGAATAATGACATCACGATGTGTGGCGCAGTGGTCAATAACTTGGCTCCAACAGGAATTACCGACAATTGTGTCAATAATCTTGCTACTACTTACACTATCAGAGATAAAGATAATAAAATAGTAGGTTGTGGATTTAATAATGCAAGTGGATTTAAGTTTCCAGTTGGTAAAAATACCGTGAACTATACCATACAAGATCAACCATTACTTTTAATAACTGAAGTGGTCAACGATGGTGTGATAAGTGGTTTGGAAATCACTAATTTTGGTCCTGCTAGATATGATATTTCTTGCTTATCTATTGAAAGAACAGGCACAGCTCCAGAGGTATTTATGGTAGAAGATACCATTCTTGCGGTTGGAGGTATTTATACCCATAATTTTAGCAATATCCCTGCAAATTCTCCGGGAGCGTACGTGATCAGATTTTTGGATAACTTTATTGATGGAGTCGCTATCAATGGTTTTGCTCCTTCTGATTTCTCATGGTCAGGAAGTTTAAGTGCGGGAAGTATCTATCGTACAAAGGTTTGCGATACGAATACAGGCATGGATTTTAGAAGAGCAGATGATTGTAATTTGAATAGTTTTGGAACGTTAAATCCAGGATTGCCAATACTTCCTGATAATGGCGGATTAACTTCATTACAAAGTAGGCCACCTTCTATTGCTGTATGTAATTTTAACGTGACGGTTTTGGATGCTGAGAATCCATATTGTGCAGAATTTGACACCATCAGATATACACCAAATTTACTTCCCACAACCATCGATCAAGGAAGCTGTACATCAGCAACATTTACGATACCAGCATCTGCAAACAATCAAGTGGCTGATATTAATATTGTGAATTTAGAGGGAAGTTATCCTGATGTTTCTGCTTTGACATTCAAATTGGTCAGTCCACAAGGTACAGAAGTGACATTGATGAGCGGTATTTGTCCTGGCACAGATAATTTTGATATCAATCTAGACGACGAAGCTACCAATACTTTGGTTTCAATCTTGTGTTCGCCTGCTGGCCAAAATGGTACGTACAAACCTGCTCAACCACTCAAAACACTATTCGGTGAACGAGTAAGTGGTACTTGGACATTAGAAATCTATTCATCCTTACCGCAAACAGGATCTTTGACACAAGCAATCCTTGAAGTTATCAGATTAATGCCTTACAGTCAGCGTGATACGATGATAAATAATGAGGTAGGAGAATGTGGTGCTTCTTTCACATGGCAACATGCGCGTGTAGGAGACAATTGTTGTATAGGTACCATTCGTGTTGATTATACGACAGAAGACGGTATTAACGTGCCTTCAAGTGGACTTTTAGTCGGACAAGGTGGTCAGATGGTTACTCAAAATTTTGAAGTAGGAACCACGACAGTCTCTTATACTATTACGGACCAAGCCGGTAATGTATCTAAATGTAGTTTTGACATTACTATAAAAGACAATGAATCGCCACAGTTGGCAATAGGTTCTTGTTCAGATATCACCATTCAGTTAGTTGGTGGTCAATGCGAAACGACGGTGGTATATCCTATCATCACTGCGACAGACAATTGTAATATTGATTCGATACAGTACAATCCACCTATAGGCACTAAGTTTCCGATTGGTACTACAGAAGTTCAATTGGTAATTTTTGATCCTGCTGGCAATAGAGATACTTGTACATTTGATGTGATCGTATTGCCATACATTCCTGCTTCCAATAGCTTGGCTTGTAAGCAAGAGATCAATCTTTCTCTTGACGCTACGTGTACTGCTTATATTACCGCAAGTATGGTGTTGGCTGGGACAAATATTGGATGTTATGACAATTATTTTATCACTCTGATGGAAGCAGATGGAACCATTATCGGTACCAATTTGGATAGTACGCATAAAGTAGATATCACGCATGTAGGCAAACAAATCACCGTCAAGATATGTGAAGATTCTTCACCTACGGCCAATTGTTGTTGGACATTGATCAATGTAGAAGAAAAACTCATTCCACAGATCGAATGTCCTGCTGATGTCACCATTCAATGCAATGAAACAGACGATCCGACATTTACAGGTGAACCAGAACTGAAGTCTTGTGAGCCAAATCTTTCCATTACATTCGAAGATGAATATTTAGATAATGATTATTGTGGTGAACCAAGAGCAATTATCGAGCGACTCTGGACCGTGCGCGATGACGAAAACAATGTGGTGACATGCAGTCAAACCATCACTGTAGAGCGATTCGAGATGAGTCAAATTCAGTTCCCTGCCGATTATGTATTGAGCAATGCATTCGACTGTGACGATGTAGCTAGTAATCCGATGCTCATAGACACAAGTGCCACAGGACAGCCTACCATAGATGACAAAAACATTTATGGAGACCATCTTTGTGAATTTAATATGGGCTATTGGGATGAAAGATTGACGGATGTGAATTGTAAAAACAGTTATGAGATACTCAGACACTGGACGATCAGAGATGAATGTAGCCCGATACAACTGAATGTAAACCCAATGAGATACATACAAGCGATCAAGGTCAATGACCGTAAAGAACCTGTATTTACAAACTGTTTTGATGATATCACTATATCAACCATAGACAGGAACTGTACTGGTGAATACACATTACCATCGTTGGCTGGAATGGTATCTGACGGTTGCGGCGATCTTCGAAGCATTACGGTGACGGTAGATGGTGGTACGGTGATAGCCACAGGAAATGGTGTATTCAAAAATTATAGATTTACCAATATGGCTGTCGGCTTGCACACGGTAAAAATCAAGGCAACAGATCTTTGTAGAAATACCGCTATATGCGCGTTTGATATCCTAGTTGTGGACGATACTGCGCCAAATGTTATTTGTGACAATATCACTGTCGTAGCACTTTCCAATGATGGTACTGCGGTATTAAAAGCATCCGTGATAGACGATGGAAGTTTTGACAACTGTGGAGATGTGAGATTCCAAATATACAGAATGGTGGCCGCATGTGGTGAACCTTCTGATACAATTCCAGGAGAGGATATAGTACTGTGTTGTGAAGACATTACAAACGGACCAATCCAAGTTATGCTCAGGGTATGGGATGATGCAGATGGCAATGGTATTTATGGTAGCGCAGGTGACAATTTTGCAGAGTGTATGACGCTTGTAAGGGTAGAATACAAATTGGCACCAGACTTTGTCTGTCCACCACATGTTACCATCAATTGTACGCAAGATTTTGAAGATCTCAATATTACAGGTAA
>DAOLFJ010000567.1:0-1320 GCA_035326365.1 Saprospiraceae bacterium
TGATCGATACGAAACTGAAGCCCAAATCTCTGTATTTGTATGGTACCGTGATATTGTGCTGGACCATAATTGCAGTATCAAGGATAGAATACGCATCGGAAGGATAAACTCTCACTCTATTGACAAAAAGGTCTGTAATGAATACATTATTGGGCGCTTTGGAATTAAGAAATTTTTCAGGATCAAATTTGAATATGCCATTGTATCCCTGAAAATAAATGCAGCCTTGTGGGCCTATTTGTAAATTGTTTTGAGCCTCGATGTTGTGTTGATCTTCTAAAGGAAATAAGTATATTTGTTTACTAGACGGTTCGTAACAAAGTAACCTATCATTGAGCAAAATCCAGACACGACGTTTGTGATCTTCAATCATGCTAAAAAACTTTGATGAAGCAATATGGTCAGGTAATTTAATTGGACTAAATTTTTTAATTTTTGGATTCCAAATATCTATACCCATATCTGTACAAACATACACTTCACCATTGCTGTGTTCAAAGATGTAGTATGGATTATTACTTGTTAAGTAGCCATCTTGATTATTTTTATTTTGCAATACTTCGTACTTTTGCCTACCATCAAATACTCTATATATTCCATCATTGAAGGTTGCTATCCAAATGTCACCATTTTTTAGAATTTTATAGTGTTTTGCAGCAAAATCTGGATATTTTTTTCCACTGAGATCGGTAAAATATTTACCTACAAATTTGATGGGAAGCTTAGGGTTAGATCCGTGATTATGGTCCCATATCAATGAGTCACCTATAGCATCACTATATGTATTACCACAATTTATAAGAAAGCCAGGCTGTGATAACTTGCCATTATAATCAAAATGACTTATCGATGCTCTTTGGCCTAAATGTGATATCCAGATGCCATGTCGCTTACTTATGTGATAGCCAATAATAAAATTATCTGCATATCTATCTTCGAGTTGGGCCACTTTTATCAACTTTCCGTCGCTCCATTTAAATAAAGCATGACCTTTTACGCAGTAGATATCACTCCCTATAATTTGTAATTGACCATATTCATTACTTAAAAATGGTGTTATTATTTTTTGGTTAAAATCCATGATGCCAGCACCTGAGCCCAAAGACATAAAATAGGTTTTATCATCAGTGGTAGTGCTTATACTCATCAATCCTACGGGTACATCATTGTTGTAAAGTTTTGTAAAATTTGGATATTGTACCAGTTCATGCGTCACAAGATTTTCTTTGGTCAAAATACCATTCTCATATGATATCCAAAGATGGTTAGCATTGTCAATCCATCCATTGATTTCGAGATGCGAAAGTTTGTTTGGGTATT
>DAOLFJ010000012.1:0-33385 GCA_035326365.1 Saprospiraceae bacterium
AAGGATTATTAAATGATATACCTTTATTAACAGCAATTTTGACATACCATGCAGTAGGAGGTCAGACTTTGTCTACAGATCTAGCAGATGGACAAAAAATTGCTACGCTCAATGGCGCTGACGTAACTGTTACTATAAATGCAAATGGTGTTTTCATAAACAACGCAAAAGTAACAGTAGCAGATATTTTGGCTGACAATGGCGTAGTTCAAGTGATTGATGCAGTATTGTTGCCACCACCGAGCTCAACAAATGATGTAGACAATAATATAGGATTAGAAATCATACCTAATCCTGCAGTAGATAGGTTGAAAATTAAAATATCTAATTCAAATCCATTTGCAGAATTATTAGAGATTGTTGATATTCAAGGTAGAGCATTCGTATCGCAAACAAATGTTTCTTTAGTAGAGCATGTAGAAATCAGTTTATTGCCAAGCGGCATTTACTTTGTAAAAGTGAGAACAAAAGATGGATTTTCTATAAGCAAGTTTGTCAAACAATAAGAGGAAGTAAGTTCAGTTTTGAGGCCATGCTCTGTTTAATTACGGAGTGTGGTCTTTTTTTTACATTTAAAATAAGTTCTTATGTTACTTATAAATATAATATTCGTCAAAATAAAATCTTATATAATACATAAAACCAAAATCCAGACATTTTTAATATATTTGTGCGATTTTTTAATCATCACGAGATAAAACGATTCAGGGACATTGACCAAACCTTTCGAGAATATAAAAGATTTTGAAACAACTTATAGGGAATACTACAACCCTTTGGTCAATTTCGTGAATAAATATATCAATAATTTTGAAAATAGTAAAGAAGTTGTCCAATTTACTTTTGTCAAAATCTGGGAAAATAAAGATAAAATAGAAGTACATTCATCTCCAAAAAGTTATTTATTTCAAGTAACCAAAAATTCCATGATTGATTATATCCGAAAGAATAAAAATCATCTGAGTAATACTGAATTAGATACCAACGATTTAAATATCTTGGATGACAATGGCAAACAATTAGATCCATATATAGTCCGTCAAGCAGTAGAAAATTGCCTGAAGGACAAAAAAGAAAAATCCCGAGAGATCTTTATATTGAATAAATTTGAAGGCCTTACATACGAAGAAATAGCAGATTATCTCCGCATTTCTAAGAGAAGCGTAGAAGATAATATAAGCAAACTTTTAATACATTTAAAAAAAGAATTAAGAAATCATCCAGATTTTTTTGATTAATATTGTGACATAAATTTTATAATGCGTCTTTAAATCAAATTAAATATCATAAACAAATAATAATAACAAAATAATAATTGAAAAAATTAGATTCCATATTGAAACAAAATAAAGAAATTGAAGATTTTAAAGTCTTCGATGTGGATTCTGAATGGAATTTATTCTTAGAAAAAGTTGGTGAATCTCAGGCTTCAATAGAAGATAAAAGTACTAAATATTCTCCATTGTCAGTAATTTTTAGGAAACCAATTGTTTACGTTATTTCCATAGCAGCTTCTTTTATATTGGTACTAGGATTTTTGTTTATGTTTAAAAATAATGACCCTTACAGAACTACAGTCATTACTACAAACAATATCGAAAAAATAAATATGATTGACGGTTCAAAAATTGAACTGAGTCAAAATTCTAAGCTTGAATATCCACTGCATTTAGATGATGTAATCGATAGAAAAATTATCCTTGCAGGATCTGCTACTTTTAGTGTCAAAAAAAATGACAAATTACCTTTCAGGGTATTTTATGGTGATGTATTGGTAGAAGTATTAGGAACAGAGTTTGTTATTAATAAAAAAGATGGCATGACCATCATCCAAAATATATCTGGCAAAATAGCTGTATCACAAGTACTCAATAGAAACAACAAACGGATTCTAGAAAAAGGAGAAACTTTGTTATTTAGATTTGGCAATTTCTTCGCTCCACAAGATACTGTAAAAACTATAATAGAAGAGCCAATCGGTGGAGATACCAACCTAGAATCAGAAAATAATGATACTTCAAAAACCAAATTAAAAAAGAAAAAAACAGCCACATCTGAAATAAAAGGTTCAACATTCAAACTTGACAATGTTGTAAAAAACTATTTACTTAAGTTTCATAAGAAAAAAATAAAAGTAGAACGGGGGACTAAATTTGATAAAAATACGAATGTAAAAATTGATATCAATAAAACATATCAAGAAATATTACTCGATTTAAAAACACAAGGTCACATTGATTTCAAGCCAGGCAATTGTGACGATTGCTTTATAATCACTTCTCCTGCTAAGAAGCAATAAAGTCTAAATACTTCGTAGGTAAGAGTACACTTTACATGATTTATCCATACCTTTACATCGTTTACTGACAAGTATATGATAACAAATACAATATACCAACAATTTCTAGATGCCAAAAATAATGGTGAAAAAAAATTTGTTGTCCTAATTGATCCCGATAAAGTACGTTTAGGTAAAATCCAAAAAGTATTGGAAATGTCTGTAGAGGCAGGCGTAGACTATTTTTTTATTGGAGGAAGTTTGGTTGTCAATGATATGTTGGATTATGTACTTAAATCTATGAAAGAAATGTGTCATATTCCTATGATACTTTTTCCAGGTAATTCATTTCAATTAAGTTACAAAGCAGATGGTTTGCTATTTCTTTCCTTAATATCAGGTAGAAATGCTGATTTATTAATTGGAAAACACGTCATCACAGCACCATTCCTAAAAATGAGCCCACTAGAGATAATATCAACAGGATATATGCTCATTGATGGTGGTATCATGACGAGTGTACAATATATGAGTAATACAAGCCCAATACCAGCAAATAAAGACGACATAGCACTTTGCACAGCAATGGCTGGAGAGTTACTAGGCCTAAAACAAATATATATGGATGCTGGTAGTGGAGCCAAAAATCCAATATCTGAGTCCATGATTAATACCGTGAGTAGTGCCATCAATATTCCACTCATCGTAGGTGGAGGTATATCTACCCCTGAGAAAGCTGCCGCCAATGCAAAGGCAGGCGCAGACGTCATTGTGGTAGGCAATGCAATAGAAAAAGATCCACAACTTATCATTGATATATCAAAAGCTATCCACGAACAGTCATCATCTAGAAAATCCACACAACTCCAATGAAAGGTATCGTAGTAAAATCTACCGGTAGCTGGTACAGTGTTAATGCGGAAAATGGCATAAATTATAAATGTAGGATAGCAGGCAAAATAAAGCTTGATGACTTAAAACTTACCAATCCAATAGCTGTGGGCGATGAAGTCACCATAGAGTTAGAGAAAGAAGATGCTGATGCTTTCAGAGCAATCATAAGAGCAATATCACCGCGAAAAAACTATGTAGTAAGACAATCACCAAGAAAAAAACATCAATTACACTTTTTGGCAAGTAACGTAGATCAAGTGATGATCATTGTCACAATTAAAGAACCAAATCTAAAAATTGGGTTTATAGATCGGTTTTTGATCATGACAGAACCATACTCTATCCCAGCCATCATTGTATTCAATAAATCGGATATTTATGATAAAGAAGATATGGATATGTACCATCATCTTCATGAAGTATATACCAAAATTGGCTATAGAGTAATGCTTACTTCATCTGTAAATGGCACTGGGATAGATGAAATACGTTCATTGTTGACGGATAAAACAACACTAATAAGTGGACAATCTGGCGTAGGAAAATCAACTTTGGTTAATGCCATAGAGCCAAATCTAAATCTAAGAACTGAAGAAGTATCAGATTTTTCGGGTAAAGGCCAACACACGACTACATTTGCAGAGATGTTTCAGCTTACCTTTGGTGGTGCCATCATTGATACGCCAGGTATAAAGACACTTGCTTTCTCACACCTAGAAGTAAAAGATATTTCGCACAACTTCAAAGAATTTTTTGCGCTATCGGATCAATGCAAATTTGCCAATTGTACGCATAGAAATGAACCAAAATGCGCTATTAAAAACGCAGTGGTACAAGGTTACATCAGTGAACTAAGATATCAAAACTACCTAAATCTCTGCGAAGAAGTGGAAGACCAAAACTATTGGGAAAGGCATAGTGATGTCTAATTAACTAAGTCTTAATTTCATTAAATACACTTTTGTAGAAGTAATTAAAAGATAAAAATATAGAAATATTCTTTATTTTCAAAACATTATATTTTATTGTAATATATTTGACCCGTCAAACAAACAAAAAATCAGATTTATGTCAAACCAAGCATTCAGAGTACAAGGAAACGCAAAATTATCCGGTGAGATACAGCCACAAGGCGCAAAAAATGAAGCCCTCCAAATCATAAGCGCTGTTCTGCTGACTGACAAAAAAGTCACCATTAAAAATATACCAGACATCCTTGACATAAGAAAGCAAATAGAATTGCTAAAAAGTCTAGGAGTAAAAGTAGAAAAAATAAATACAAACGACTTTACTTTCCAAGCAGACGATATTGATACAGATAAACTGTCTTCTGCCGAATATCAAGATAATGCAAAAAAAATACGAGGCTCGGTCATGCTACTCGGTCCTCTTTTGGCTAGATTTAAGAAGGCATATCTCCCAAAACCAGGTGGTGACAAGATAGGACGTAGAAGACTCGATACCCACTTTTTAGGCTTTGAAAAATTAGGAGCCAATTTTAATTACGATGAGCATGGTGACCAGTTTTATATTGGAGCAGAAAAACTAAAAGGTAACTATATTTTGATGGATGAAATATCTGTCACAGGTACTGCAAATGTCCTAATGGCAGCCGTTCTAGCAGAAGGCATCACCCAAATATACAATGCTGCTTGTGAGCCTTACCTACAACAACTTTCCAAAATGCTCAATAATATGGGCGCAAGAATATCAGGTGTAGGATCTAATTTACTAACCATTCATGGTGTAGAAACATTGGGCGGAACAGAGCATACTATTCTTCCAGATATGATCGAAATTGGTAGTTTCATAGGAATGGCTGCAATGACACAATCTAGTTTGACCATAAAAAATGTATCTGTACCAAACTTGGGAATCATTCCAAACACTTTCGAAAAACTTGGTATTCAGATAGATGTACAAGGTGATGATTTATACATTCCAGCACAAGATGTATATGAAATCCAAAGTTTCATAGATGGATCTATTATGACTATTTATGATAGCCCATGGCCAGGATTCACGCCTGATTTACTAAGTATCATCTTGGTAGTTGCTACGCAAGCTAGGGGAAGTATCCTGATCCACCAAAAAATGTTTGAGAGTCGATTGTTTTTTGTGGATAAACTCATAGATATGGGCGCTCAAATCATACTTTGCGATCCACACAGAGCTACTGTAATAGGCATGGAGCGCAAGTCACAGCTAAGAGGTATTCATATGAGCTCGCCAGATATCAGGGCAGGTGTTTCATTATTGATCGCGGCGCTATCTGCCAAAAGCGAAAGTATGATCTTCAATATCAATCAAATAGATAGGGGATATCAGAATATTGATGGTCGTCTGAATGCACTTGGCGCTCAGATAGAAAGAGTGGATGAGTAATCAACCAGATTAGGTCATCACTTAAAAAATTCGATTTTAGTAAAGTAATAAAGTACTCAATCCGTCACTTTAATGTTAATCTTATGTCAATTGATGTAAGTTAACACCTATTTCAGCAACATTATATTTTATTTTGCGTCTTATTTGTATATATAAAACAAATAATATTTGTCATGGACATTCAGAATATACTTAGCATTGGTTTAATACTCTTTTCTGTCATAGACATTGTGGGCAATATTCCTGTGATTATCGATCTGAAAAACAAAGGTGTTGTCGTGGATTCACTGCAGGCAGCTTTAGTTTCATTGGGTCTAATGATAGCTTTTCTTTTCGTAGGCGAAGGCATCTTGGGACTTTTTGGACTAGACGTTCAGTCTTTTGCGGTGGCAGGAGCTATTATCCTATTTTTCTTAGGCTTAGAAATGATACTTGGCGTTAGATTTTTTAGAGAAGGACAAGGTAGCTCATCCGTAGGTACAGTCGTGCCTATCGCATTTCCATTGATAGCAGGAGCAGGCACGATGACCACTATTATTTCATTGAAATCTAAATATGAATCTGTAGATATATTGGTAGCCATAGTATTGAATATTATATTGGTCTTTGCAGTACTTCACTATTCTACTTGGATAAAAGATAAACTTGGTGAAGCCGGAGCAGCTGTTTTACGTAAAGTATTCGGTATCATCCTACTTGCTATTGCCATCAAATTATTTAAAGAAAACTTCCATCTTGTGATCACTCCTGATCAAAAATTGGGTTTCCTTAAAAGTACGTAGGTAATATTTCGAAGCCATCTTCTTTCTTTTCAGCAAAACTGAATTATCTTTGATATTCAAATAGCAAAATGAATATCTCGCACCGATCTATCCTTATTAAAGAAAAAGCCACTGAGCTAGGTTTCTTTTTATGCGGTATATCCAAGGCTGAGTTTATGGAAGAAGAAGCAAAAAATCTCGAAAATTGGCTCAATCAAAATCATCATGGTGAAATGTCTTACATGGCAAATCACTTTGACAAAAGGGTGAATCCTACACTTCTCGTTCCTGGTGCAAAAAGTGTCATTTCACTAGCATACAACTACTATTCTGATGAAAAACAAGATGATGTAGAAGCGCCCAAAATTTCCATGTATGCTTACGGAAAAGATTATCACAAGGTCGTTAAAAAGAAATTGCTTTCTCTTTTTGAGTGGATAAAAACGACTTTTGGCGATGTGGATGGTAGGGTGTTTGTGGACTCTGCACCTGTGCTAGAGCGTGATTGGGCAAAAAGGAGTGGAATAGGTTGGATAGGAAAAAACACGCTTTTGATCAATCCTAAAAAAGGGAGCTATTTTTTCCTTGCAGAAATAATTATTGATCTAGACTTACATTACGATGACCCTATCACAGATTACTGTGGCACTTGTACAAGATGTATAGATGCCTGTCCGACGGAAGCTATCAGCCCTAGTGGATATTTTATGGATGGCAGTAAGTGTATTTCCTACCTAACCATAGAACTAAAAGATGCCATACCCACAGAATTTACAGATAAAATGGCAAACTATATGTTCGGCTGTGATATTTGCCAACAAGTTTGTCCATGGAATCGATTTTCAACACCACACGATGAAGAAGCCTTCTTGCCAAAACCTGATTTACTTTCTATGACCAAAACTGATTGGCAAGAACTTACGATTCCTATATTTGATACACTATTTGAAGGTAGTGCCGTAAAAAGAACCAAATTTCAAGGATTAAAGAGAAATATTGATTTCCTTAAAATCAGCTCAAAAGCTCCTTAACAGTTGCAGCGATTGCCTTGCCTTCAGCTTTACCAGCAAGTCTTTGATTTGCTAGTCCAATCACTTTACCCATTTCTTTGATAGATGTCGCTCCTGATTCAGCGATAAGCTCTGTGATAGCTGCTTTTAGTTCGTCATCAGTAAGCTGTGCAGGAAGATATTTTTGGATGACAGCAATCTCTTCTCTTTCAGTGACTGCAAGATCTTCTCTTCCTTGTTTGGTATAAATATCCAGAGAGTCTTGTCTTTGTTTGACCAATTTCTGAAGCAGTTTTATCTCTTTGTCTGTATCCAATACATCGCCACTACCATCTGTTTTGAATAATAGTATGGCAGCTTTGATGGCGCGGATAGACCTCAGAGCTACTTGGTCTTTGGCTTTCATAGCTTCTTTCAGATCGTTTGTAATTATGGATTCTAAATTCATATTATTCTGGTATTATTTGATTTTTTAATTTATTGGTAATTTCTACAAATTCTGCTACACCTAGCTGTTCTGGACGCTGAGTAAAAAACGGATCTTCGAGTATGGATGGATCTTGCACCAATGGCTTCAAAGTATTGCGCAACATTTTACGTCTAGAGTTAAAACTTGTCTTTACTACTGTCCTAAACAATCGATCATCGCATGGAAGTTCAAAATTTTCCTTTCTTTTTAATCTGATCACGCTTGAATTCACTTTTGGTGGTGGACTAAATGATCCTGGAGCTACATCAATTATTGTTTTCCCTTCATAATAAGCTTGGACTAGAACACTTATGACACCATATGTTTTTGATCCCGGCGGAGACACTACTCTATCGGCTACTTCTTTTTGAAACATTCCCACCATCTCAGGTACCGACTCTTTGGAATTGATCATTTTGAATAAGATCTGCGAAGAAATATTGTAAGGATAATTGCCTATCAAGTAAAATTGTTCCCCATCAAAAACTTTGGATAAATTCAACTTTAAGAAATCTAAAAAAATGATTTGATCTGGATTTAATACACTATTTCTAGTAAGAAAAGCTACCATATCTTGGTCTGCTTCTACTACTTTCAGATTAGAGTCTTGTTTTGATAGATACTTAGTAAGCACTCCTTTGCCAGGCCCAATTTCTAGGACATTTCTGATTCCTTCGGTTTTTAGGAGACTGTTGGCTATTTTTTCTGCCACATGTTCATTTACCAAAAAATGCTGTCCAAATGATTTTTTTGCTTTCATATTTATTGAAGATGGCACAAAGGTACAAATTTATTTTTTGACTTTCGAGATTAATAAATATCTGCACCTACTGCCAAATATATGATATATTGGGCGAAAACTTCAATCATGGTAAAGATAATCTTTAAGGAGAATGAGAAATATTGGTCTGTTTTTTGGAATGATTGTCTTATCTTTGTGGTCTTTTTATATAAATGCACAAAAATGGCAAGTTTAGATCATACTCTTTTACAGCAATTTATTATTGATGCACTTCACGAAGATATTCACGAAGGAGATCACACATCTTTGGCTTGTATTCCGGCAGATGACCGCAGCAATGCAAAACTACTTGTCAAATCTGAAGGTGTGATTGCAGGAGTATCTATTGCGGAAGCCATTTTTAAACACGTTGATCCTACAGCTAAGCTAGATATTAAAATCCAAGATGGCGAAGATGTTAAGTATGGTGATGTTGCTTTTTATGTAGAATGTAACTCACAGGCATTGCTGAAAGCTGAGCGATTAATCCTTAATACGATGCAACGACTGAGTGGTATTGCGACTTTGAGTAGTCGTTTTGCTTTCGAAGTGGAAGGCCTTCCTGTCAAAATATTGGATACAAGAAAAACTACTCCTTTGATTAGATTTCTTGAAAAATGGGCTGTGAAAGTTGGTGGTTGTGAAAACTATCGTATTGGACTTTACGATTGGATTATGATCAAAGACAACCATGTAGATGCTTGTGGGTCGCATACGGAAGCTATTACAAAAGTTCATGAATATTTAAAAAATAATAACTTAGATCTTGGTATCACGGTAGAAGTCAGAAATTTGGTAGAACTCCAAGAAGTACTCAATAAAGGTGGCGTGACAAGAATCATGTTTGATAATTTCGAATTGCCTATTTTGGCAGAAGCTGTTGCACATGTGGATGGACGATTTGAAACAGAAGCTTCAGGTGGCATTACCTTACAGTCTGTACGAAAAGTAGCACTTACGGGTGTTGATTATATTTCGGCAGGTGCTTTGACACACTCAGCAGGATGTCTAGATTTGAGTCTTAAAGTGGTCAAAGATTAGTAGTTTTTATGAGCAAATTAGACAAGATCCTCCATTATTTTCCAGAAACGGAGCTACCAATTATCGTTTCGGAAGATTATCTTAGTGATTACGAAACCAATGCTGATCCATTTCCACAAGTATTTATTGATGAAGTATTACTCGAGTGGGAAAAAGATGCAGATGAATTTACAGAATTTATTCCTTGCTTTAGGTTGCCGAAAGAAGAAAAATTTAATACTGTAGTGTATTGGAAAGGTGCACTGCTTCGGTATGACTTTATTATGGTCACCCTTGACAAAAATGGCGAACTTATTAATAAAAAATCCATTGCAAGTACCATCGTAAACGATAATGTCATCAAAAAATCTGTAGCATCTATCGAGCCAGATCTCATTATCAATATCATCGCTGGACAAACACTCGATGGTGAAGAATATGATGCATCTATGTCAAAAGCTTTTGCCATGGAAATATTGCCTACGGGAGAAATCATATTTGCATTAGATACATTGAATTGATAAGTAAATTTGAAATCAATATTGTCAAAACACTTAGTCTTCGGTAGTCTAATACTAGCAGACATTATTTGAGTTTACAGTAATTTAATGTACATTTTCTGAACTTAATGCACATTTTATTGGTTAACTATTGATGTTAAACAAACAAAATGATTAGAAAACCAAGACAATTAAAAGACGCAGAACTACTCAATCAAATAGAAAAGCTCCTCTCTAAGAATCCAAAAACTCGCTTCACAGTTACCCAAATTTCTAGAAAAATAAATGTAGCAAATCCACCTGAGGCCATCCAAAGATCGCTTCAAAAATTAGTTGGAGATAAAAAAGTGGTCAAATTTTCTGAAGATCGCTACAAATGGGAAATTTTCTCACCCGAAAGAGCGCAAAGATCTAATAGAAAATCAGAAGATACGATTCTATACACAGGAACAGTCGATATGACTAGATCAGGTGCAGCATATATCATTCATACAGAATCTGTAGAAGACATTTACGTCCATTCAAAAAATCTGAAAGGTGCACTTCACAAAGACCAAGTCACCGTAGCTGTCACCGAAAGTAGGTCTCGCAGAAGACCTGAAGGCAGAATTGTTTCCATAGAGAAAAGAGCACTTGCACGAGTCATCGGACATATCAGATATTTTGACAAATTTGCGGTAGTATTCCCAGAAAATACCAAAATTTTTCCCGAAGTTATGGTTCATCATGACCAAACTTTAGCGAGTAAAGATGATGATCGAGTCGTAGTGGAGATTACAGAATGGGGAAAAGGACAGAATAAATCCATTTGGGGAAAAGTCATAAGCATTCTTGAAAATCTGACAGACCACGAAATGAATATGCAATCTATTTTGCTATCAAATGGTTTTGATCCAGAATTCTCAGAAGAAGTATTGTCAGAAGCTGCATCGCTGCATGGTGGTATCACAGAAGATGAAGTAGCGCGAAGAAGAGATTTCCGTCAAGTCTTCACAAGTACGATTGATCCATTGACTGCCAAAGACTTTGATGATGCTTTATCTTACAGAATCCTGGACAATGGAAATATAGAAGTCGGTATCCATATAGCTGACGTGACGCATTACTTAAAAGAAGATACTGCGTTGGACAAAGAAGCTTTCAGACGATCCACATCAGTTTATCTTGTAGATCGGGTTTGTCCGATGTTGCCAGAGGAGTTGAGTAATGATCTTTGTTCGCTAAATCCACATGAAGACAAATATACCTTTGGAGCAGTTTTTGAATTTGACGAAAAGTATAATATTGTCAAAGAATGGTTTGGTAAGACAATTATCCATTCTGATAGACGATTCACTTACGAAGAAGCACAAGAAAGAATAGAAACCAAAGAAGGCGATTTTGCATCGGAGATAAATGCATTAAATGCGATTGCCTTAAAACTCAGAGCCGATAGATATAAAGAAGGTTCCATAAGTTTTGAATCCGAAGAAGTCCAATTTATCCTTGATGAAAACAATCTTCCCGTGGGTATGTATGTGCGTGAACGTAAGGATGCGCACATGTTGGTAGAAGATTTTATGCTATTAGCAAATAAAAAAGTAGCTAGCTATGTTTACCACAAAGCCAAACCTGAAATTCCATTTGTATATCGAGTGCACGACCTGCCGAATCCAGATAAACTAGCAGACTTTGCTTTGTTTGCAGCAGAATTGGGTTTTAAATTTAAGATGGACAAACCTCAACAAATAGCCGAATCTTTCAATAAACTCGCTGAAGCATCCAAAGAAAATCCGCAACTCAAAATGCTAGAACCACTCGCCATTCGTACCATGGCAAAAGCTGAATATACGACCAACAATATAGGACATTATGGACTTGGCTTTGAGTATTATACGCATTTCACATCACCGATAAGAAGATATTCTGATGTTTTGGTCCATAGAACTTTATTCAAAAACTTAGAAAACAATATCGTCCGTGAAGACAAAGAAGCCATGGAAAAAAAGGCAAAGCATATATCAGAAATGGAGCGCAAAGCCAATGATGCAGAGCGCGAATCGGTAAAATATATGCAAACGGTCTATATTTCTAAGTTTATAGGCCAAGTTTTTGACGGGATCATTTCTGGAATTATCGAAAAGGGAATATTTGTAGAATTATTAGAAAGCAAGGTAGAGGGCCTTGTGACTTTCGATAGCCTTGGTGAAATATATACCGTACCTACGAGTAGACTGAAAGCAAAATCAAGAATCTCAGGTGACGAATTTAGCATGGGACAGACCGTGAAAGTGCGAATCACTGCTGCTGATCCTGAAACCAAAAGAACGGATATGGAGCTAGTACGAGAAGAATAGAGAATACGTTAATCTGAGCGTCTTCGCTACGATTCAGTATCTTGTGGATTCCTCCCGCAGTATTGGAGACATTGTAATTAGCGGATTTTACTTTTGCAACTGCAATATTAAGTTTACATAAAATGTACGTCCCCAATGTAAGTTTTGTTGGTTGCTAGCTTCGATATGAATACCATTATTATTATTAGCTTGTAATTCTCTAATGTTAAATAAATTTTTTACGCCAGTGTTTATTCTAATTCTTTTCTTCAGGAAGTGTGTAGAAAGTCCTGAATTCAACATATTGTAACTATCAGTGGAACCTTGTAGTGTTGTTCCATCTTGGTTATAGAAAAATGGCGTTTTACCAGTAAGTTTTTGCCAAATATTCCAGCTCAATTTACCTTCCAAAAATGTGAATGTTAGGTCATTGGTCCAATCTGTTGACCAAAGCAAATCATTAGTCCCATTATTTTCAATATTCGAATTGTGAAATCCTGTTGTGATCACATCTGATTGAAATCTCAACCAAGAGCCAACATTGGCATTCACCCTAAAACTTGCGCCTTTTGTTTTCCAAGTTTCCACATTACGATATTCATAATGAACAGGTCCAAGTGCTGTTAAAATAATTCTGTCATCTATTTTATTATAAAAACCAGTTGCTGTAAGCGTGACATCCACTTTGTTAAAATTGAAGGTTTTCCAAGTGATTTCTCCGCGAAGGTTTAGCGATTTTTCGGGATTTAGATTACTATTTCCTATTACGAAATGATTTACATCTATAAAGTTAAAAAACAATTCTTTGAGTGATGGAGATCTATATCCATACGCATACGAAAATCTAGTTTGGAATGGTAACTTAGGCTGCCACAATAACCATGTAGAGGGCGTCACTGCAGATCCATAACGCATATTTACGGTCCACCTTGCACCTGTTTGAAGCGTTAATTGATTATTAATCTTGACTTTTGCGCTTGCAAACAATCCTAAATCATTGGTAATTGCTTCACCAGGATTTGATGAAGTAGTATCTATGAGTCTTGTACCTGTGGCTGTTTCGAAATAATTTTCGAGACCGAAAAGGTAATTCCACTTTCTTTCTTTATTATCTATAGCATAAGTAAATCGAGCTAGAAGTCCCGTGGCTGATGAAGTATCTTGCATACCATCTAATAACTCTTGAGCATCTTGGTCAAAATCCATTCTGTAGGAGTTCTTGATCCGCTGAAAACCATTATAACCTAGTGTTGCTTGGAAGAGATTTTTTGACTTAGTCCATCTATCCATGTGAAAACTGATATCTTGTCTATCAGTCAAATAATAATCATCAAAAGCATATGGTCTGAAATTTGGTCGTTTTAAATCTCCAAGATTATCCACTTTTTCGCTTAGAATATTGGCAGAAAGCCTGAAATCCATACTTTCAGAAGGTGTGTATCTTACAAATGCGCGACCAGATTGTTGTTTTTTAGGGTTCCAAATTTGATCTCTTCCTTTACTTGTATCTATAGCAGGTATAAAGTTTTGCAAACTTCCTGTAGCTTGTACGATCCATTTATTTTTTGAATAACCTACTCTTGCTGTCAAATTTCTGAACCCATTTGTTTCATATTGGCTATTAAGTTCTGTATCAAATTTTGCCAATTGACTCTTTTTTGTAATCAAATTGATGACACCACCTGATGCTTCCGAACCGTAAAGAAGCGATTGTGCACCTTCTATGATCTCTACTCTTTCTATAGAACTTAACGGAATCTGTCCTGCATCGATGTTTCCATTCAGCCTTCCTACTATGGGCACACCGTCAATAAGTATTTTGAGATTTTCGCCTTTGAGACCATTTATACTCACGTCACTACCTAAGATGGCATCTTGTGTGATACGAATATTTGGCTCAGTTTGGAGTAGTTCTTGGAGATTGACCACTGATCTTTGTTCGATGGTTTTCCGGTTAATGACACGTACTGAATTGACAGTTTCTCTAGTATCAGTAGGTGTAAATTGAGCTGTTATTACCACCTGATCTATTTTGTCTTCCATCAATACAGTGTCTTTTTGCTGCTGAGCAAAACCAAAAGATGACGATACGAAAATTAGAAAAAGGGTGGTAATAAACTGCTTCATCAGAAATTGATATTATATTTTTACTACTTTTTTAGAAACGACATTGAGTCCATCACTTGTCAATCTCACTAAATACATACCTTTTGTCCATACAGATGTATTAACATCATACATTTTAAATCCTGAGAATTTGTCTAGTTTTTGATTCAAAATCAATTGGCCATTTATGTCTGTTACTTGTAACATAAGATTATCACCCGTCAATTCTTTTGCATCCAAACCTATGAACAACTGATCTTGGACTGGATTTGGAAAAATACCTGCTTCTATATTCTGAACATCATCAGACGATGAAAATATACCCAAGTCTGTTTTTTCAAAGACTGCGTTTCCTGTAGGACTACCTTCGAAATCAAAGAAATGAAGTTTCCACACTTTATTATCTATCGTTTTTACAAAAAACACTTTGTCTTCGTCAAGAGCCCATGATGTACCTACTAAAGTTTTCCAGTCAAAACCAATGACGTCCATCTTACTACTAAAATCATTGATATACGCAGCATATGTAACAGTAGCTGGATCTACACCATCCGCTTCTGCTACCTGAATGCCAGGACCAGTGAGTACACCTGTTACATTATATAATTGTTGTATAGTTCCATTAGGATCCGTAGCTATTGAAATATAACGTCCATACATAAAGTCATATCCTCCTGCAGGAAGTACATCTACAGTTTCATTGGTTGTGAATGAAAAGAATATTAATTTTTGCCCTTTATTGTCTACTACTTTATTTAGAGTTTTAACAATTTCGCTACTTCCGTCTAAGTTTGAATATCTAATAGTATAAATAGTGCCAACTAGGGATTCAATTTTTATTTTTTTGTATATACCATTTCTTAATTTCAATACAAATACTTTATTACCTACCACTGATTGAGTCATTGGGTTGTAACTTCCCCATCCGTAATCAAATGGAGATGTTGTAATTCTTGTTTCATTAAATGCACCATAATTCCAAGAAAGCTCACTATTTAGATAATTTGTATCTGTTATGGCAGTAAGGTTTATTTCAGCTCCAAAATCAGAAGTATTGGCATAATGAAGCTCTGTTTGTGGTAGATTCTGTCCCATCGTACTACCTGCAGATTCATTTATAAATATACCTGCATCTTGAAATCCAAATGCTGTGAAAGCTAAATCCCAGGCATCATTATTGACTTGTTTTTCTGTGTCATCACTTAATCTTACATAACTTTGTTTGTTATACCCTGCACCACAAGAGATCAATTGAGGTGTTTGAGCGAATAAGAAAGAAGATGAAACGGTTAATAAAATAAGTGTAAAATATTTTTGCATTATTTGAATTTTAAATTGTTAATATTAATTATACCACAAAGATATCAGTACATACGAAGACCCTTGATTTTTAGATGTCAAAGGATTGTCATAAATAAAATTATGATTATCAAATCCAACGAATTATTGAAAATAAAAGGTCCATGACATATGTAAGTTTAGGTTTTATTACAAAATAATATATTACAAAAGCATGAAATTACTTTCATTTTATTCAAAATATAAAGAATAAGACTTTCTTTTTTCCATTATTCTTGGTCATTTATAAATTATTGTAAAAAGCTATTATCTTTGATCTCAATCAATAGAATGCAAAATGACATCAACATATATTTTAGCAATGGATCAAGGGACTACAAGCAGTCGGGCTATCATTTTTGACAAAAAGGGCCAAATCATCTCTATCGCTCAAAAAGAATTTACGCAAATTTTTCCACACTCAGGGTGGGTAGAACATGACCCAAACGAAATTTGGTCTACTCAGATAGGTGTTGCTGCTGAAGCTATTACAAAAGCCGGACTCACTATCCAACAAATAGCAGCAATAGGCATAACCAATCAAAGAGAAACCACTGTAATTTGGGATAGAAATTCTGGACAGCCCATTTATAATGCTATAGTATGGCAAGACAGACGTACCGCAGATTTTTGTGATAAACTGAAAAAAGATGGTAAAGATGACCTTATCCAGCAAAAAACAGGTCTTATTATCGATGCATACTTTAGTGCTACCAAAGCAAAGTGGATCTTAGACAATGTGGATGGTGCGCGAGAAAAAGCTACTAAAGGTGAATTATGTTTTGGCACAATTGATACTTGGCTTATATGGAAACTTACAAATGGACAGATACATGCTACTGATGTAACGAATGCATCTCGCACTATGCTATGTAATATCCATACATTACAGTGGGATGGTGAACTTCAAGATATTTTTGATATTCCTGGCAATATGTTACCACAAATTCGCAGTAGCAGCGAGATATTTGGTTATACTCAAAATGTACTTACCTCCACAAATATACCTATATCTGGAATAGCTGGGGATCAGCAGGCAGCTCTTTTTGGTCAGATGTGCATTCATCCTGGAATGGTAAAAAACACATATGGTACAGGATGCTTTATGCTTATGAATACTGGGGCTAAAGCAGTCATTAGTCAGAATAAGTTATTAACTACAGTCGCTTGGAAAATAGGTGATGACACCCAATATGCTCTTGAAGGAAGTGTATTTATAGCTGGCGCCGTGGTGCAATGGCTTAGAGATGAAATGCAAATAATAAGGAGTTCGTCAGAAATTGAAAATTTAGCGACCGCAGTTGACGATACAGATGGTGTGTATATAGTACCTGCATTTGCTGGACTAGGTGCTCCATACTGGAATCAGTACGCACGCGGCACTATCACAGGAATAAGTAGAGGTACCACAAAAGCACATATTGCGAGAGCAGCACTAGAAAGCATTGCCTACCAAACAGTGGATGTATTAAAAGCGATGGAAGCAGATGCTGGAATTTCTATCAAAGAATTGCGTGTAGATGGTGGAGCTACGGTTAATGACTTCCTTATGCAGTTCCAAAGCGATGTATTAAATTGTAATGTGGTAAGACCTGAAATCACTGAAACAACTGCTTTGGGAGCAGCATACTTGGCTGGACTGGCAGTAGGCTATTGGGATAGTATAGATGATATAAAGAACCAATGGAGTATCGAAAAAACCTTTTCGCCAGATATATCAAATGATAATAGAGACTCCTTATATATAGGTTGGTTGAAAGCTGTTAATGCTTCGGTATCATTAACAAAATAGCAAAAATTCCTATGAATAGAAATGATCAATTAAAAACAATCGAAACCACACCTATTTGGGACATAGTGATCATAGGTGGTGGAGCAACGGGTCTCGGATCGGCGCTCGATGCTGCAAGCCGTGGATTCAAAACACTTTGTATTGAGAAAACTGATTTTTCTAAGGGAACCTCTAGCCGATCTACTAAACTGATCCATGGAGGAGTGAGATATCTAGAACAAGGTAATTTTGCCATGGTCAAAAGTGCGTTGCACGAAAGATGGTTTATGCTCAAAAATGCACCTATCACCACCAAAAAAATTCCTTTTATTCTGCCAGTTTATAGTTGGTGGCGATATTACTATTATGGTTTTGGGCTTATGTTATATGATTTTTTGTCTGGAAAATTTAGTATTGGCAAAACCAGTTTTTTAAGCAAAAATGACGTCATCGAAAAGATTCCTGAAATCAAAGAAAAGTCACTAAAAGGTGGTATTCTTTATTATGATGGTCAGTTTGATGATAGCCAAATATGTATTTCATTGGCTAAAACAGCTATTTCAAAGGGTGCAACAGTCATAAACCACATGGCGTTCGATTCATTTATTTATGAAAACGGAAAGATCGTAGGTATCAATGCCTTGGATACTATTGATCATAAAAAATTAGTCATAAAGACAAAAGTAGTCATAAATGCTACAGGTGTATTTGCAGATGATATTATGCAAAAAGATAGTGAAAAACACTTTCCTATTGTGTCACCTTCCCAAGGAATACATCTCGTCGTAGATAAAAAGCATTATAATGCAAATGATGCCATGCTGATTCCAAAGACTACAGATGGACGGATACTTTTTGCAGTTCCGTGGCACAACAAAGTGGTCATTGGCACGACTGATATTAAAACAAATCAAATTGTCGAAGAACCTATCGCTACTAAAGAAGAAATCAACTTTGTATTAGAGAATTTCAACTTATATACAAATCAGAAGCTGACAACCCAAGATATCAAATCAGTTTTTGCTGGATTGCGCCCACTTGTAAAGATGAAAAATATTCAATCTACAGCAGATTTGATAAGAGATCATACTATTGTAATTTCGCCATCAGGTCTTGTCACCGTGACAGGTGGGAAATGGACTACATATCGTAAAATGGCTCGTGACGCTGTAAACAAAGCCTTAAGATCCAGTACACTTCCTTTCAGAAGATGCAAAACTCGGAGAATAAAGTTGTTGACCATAAACCCATTGATGACGGAAATAAACAATGTAAAACTTCATCAAGATTTTGAATACACAATAAATGATGTGCATAATGCTATTCATAACGAAATGGCATGTACTTTAGAAGATATTCTCGCTAGAAGGATTAGGCTATTATTTCTTGATGTAAAAGTAGCTTTGGAAGTAGCTCCTAAAGTCTGCAGTATTCTACAGCAAGAATTCAAAAAGGATGATAATTGGTATCATCAACAAATAGATTCCTTTGCAAAACTTGCTCAAGGATATCTACCTAAATGAAATATTTATTTTTAAAATTTTAAAACGCAAAACCAAAATTATGTCACCATTTGTCAGCGAATTTATTGGAACAGCCATTTTGATTATTTTTGGAAATGGTGTAGTGGCTAATGTTGTTTTAAATAAAACTAAAGGTCAACAAAGTGGTTGGATTGTAATTACTTTTGGATGGGCAATGGCCGTTTTTATTGCTGTATATATCGCAGCTAATGGGAGTGGAGCACATCTAAACCCAGCGGTGAGTTTATCATTAGCAATGATGGGCAAGATGGAATGGGCCCAGCTTCCTACCTATATGATTGCACAAACACTAGGAGCAATGATGGGACAGGTCTTCGTTTGGTTTGCATATCGAGACCATTTTAATGTCACAGAAAATAAGGACCTAATACTTGCGTCATTCAGTACTTCGCCAGCCATACCGAATAAATTCAACAATTTTGTATCAGAAATGATTGGCACATTTATTTTTATCCTTGGTGTTTTATTTATTCTCGCACCTTCCACATCGTTGGGATCTTTAGACGCTTTACCTGTTGCATTGTTGGTATTTGGAATAGGTTTAAGTTTGGGAGGTACTACGGGATATGCTATCAATCCAGCGAGAGATCTTGGTCCTAGGATTATCCACGCTATAATACCCATACCACACAAAGGAAGTAGCGAATGGCATTACAGTTGGGTGCCTATTTTAGGTCCATTGGCCGGCAGTATATTAGGAACATTAGTTTTTCAATTATTGAATTCGTAAGATATTGGTATAAGTCAATAAATACCCAAACATCGCATCAGAGGCATGACAAAGCCATCTCTAATTTTGTCAGTTTATTGTAATTATTTTTGTCCGAATTGGCTTTTATCAATGGTAAATAGCAGTAAATGCTACGTTCATACCTACCAGAAATAAAAATAACTAATAATTTAAAAATATTTGTTTAACTTATTGTTGCATATTGTTAAACAAAACCATACCTTTGTGACAACAAATAAAGAATCGTATGTCAACAATAGAATTTAATCAAAATTTTCACTTCCTTACGGAGTCGTTAAATGCTTTTGCGTACAGTCTTACTAAAAACTCTGAAGATGCAAAAGACCTTTATCAAGAAACTGCATTCAGGGCAATCAATAATAGGGACAAGTTCAGACCTGAAACAAACTTTAAGGCTTGGACTTTTACCATTATGAAAAACATTTTTATTAATAATTATAGAAAGAAGGTAAAAGCAAATACTATCTTAGATTCGACTGATAATAATTTCTTCATTGATAGTGGTAGCAATGTAATCACCAATGATGGAGGGAGGAACATTTTAATGAATGAGTTGCAAGAAATGATAACATCTCTTGAAGATAACATCAGGATTCCATTCATTATGCATCATGAGGGATTTAAATACAATGAAATCGCAGAGAAATTTGATCTACCACTCGGAACTGTAAAAAGTAGAATCTTTTTTGCAAGAAAAGCATTAAAAGACATGATCAAGAGAAGCTATGGTGATTTTGATCTCATCAGGTCGTTATCCGCATAGTAAATATTTTTTTTGTTTTTGTGTCGTAAACCATTGTAGAATAGCGTTTATTCAGTAAATTTAGCTGATTTGTAAATTGATAAAAAGTTATCAAAATAAAAGATTAGTATTTTCTTAACAATATTCTAAGCATTAAAACTTGATTATTGTTTAATATCGCTGTACATTTGTTGCAACAAAAATAATTATCATGTCAACATTGGAATTTGATAAAAAATTTGAAGTTCTGACAGATTCGCTTAATGCATTTGCTTACAATCTTACCAAAAATACAGAGGACGCAAGAGATTTATATCAGGAGACAGCCATAAGGGCTATCACAAATAGAGATAAATTCAGACCGGATACTAATTTTAAGGCGTGGACTTTTACGATAATGAAAAATATTTTCATAAACAATTATCGTAAAAAAGCAAAATCAAATACAATAATTGACTCTACTGACAATCTTTACTTCATTAATTCAGGAAGTGCCCTAATAGAAAACGATGCGAATCGTAATATACTAATGGACGAATTAAATGGAATGATAGACTCCTTAGAAGACAATATCCGTATTCCTTTTGTCATGCATTATGAAGGTTACAAATACCAAGAAATCGCTGATGAGTTTGATCTGCCACTTGGTACTGTAAAAAGTAGAATCTTTTTTGCAAGAAAAGCATTAAAAGCAATGATCTTAGAAAGTTATGGAGATTACACTTTAGTAAGATCACTCTCAGCTTAATGGTTAAGAAATTTTTAAGTTTTTTCACAAGAATATCAAAAGGTCGTAAAACAATTTACGGCCTTTTTTCTTTTTATTAACTGAATATTATAGTCCATTGCTTACCCAATCTTCAGTACACCATAATGAATAATCACACTTTTGCAGTTGAACTCGTAAGGTGGTGGGAAGCTAACAAAAGAGAATTGCCATGGAAAAACACAAAAGACCCTTACAAAATTTGGATTTCTGAGATCATTCTTCAGCAAACAAGAGTTGAACAAGGTAAGCCATATTTTGACGCATTTGTAAGAAATTTCCCGAATATTACCACACTTGCAAATGCAAAAGAAGATCAGGTGCTCAAACTCTGGGAAGGTCTAGGATACTACAGCCGAGCTAGAAATCTCCATTACACAGCTAAGTATGTTTCTGATATTCTTAATGGAATATTCCCATCTAGCTACCAAGATTTAATTAAGCTCAAAGGTGTGGGGCCATATACCGCGGCCGCAATAGCTTCATTTGCCTATGATCTTCCCCATGCCGTAGTGGATGGCAATGTGATACGATTGGTATCTCGTATATTAGGAATATCAGAACCCGTCGATAATCCAAAAATACACAAAGACATACATAATTTTGTGTCCAACTCCATAGAATATACATCCCCAGCATCCTTCAATCAAGCTTTGATGGATTTCGGTTCGATGGTATGTAAGCCTAGTAGCCCAGAATGTAAGGCATGTATTTTTCAGTCCTTTTGCGAAGCTAACATCAAAAACTTGGTTTCACAAATACCAAGAAAAAATAAAAAAGCACCAAGAAAAGAACGATATTTCCATTTCTTTGATCTTCGGATAAATAACGACGAGACGACCATCATAGTCCAAAGATCTGATAGTGATATTTGGAAAAAACTATACGAACTACCATTGTTAGAGACTAGCGACGTTCGCCCACTAATCGAACTAGATTTCAATAACAAATTGCAAGAAATATTCGGAATTAACGAACTTAATTTTGAAATCTCATTTTCAAAAAGAAAGCTTACCCAGATTTTGACCCATCAAAAAATACATGGCTTTTTTTACGAAGTCAAGGTAAACAATAAGTTAGAAAAAATAAATCCACCTTATTATTTGGTAAAACGCAAAAAAGTATCAAACTTTGCATTTCCAAAGATTATAAACGATTACATCAGAACGGCATATAATAGTTAGCATTTTTATTATCTGATGGTTTAATTTTTTTTAGAAACGGCTCATAAATTAATAAATACAAGTATATCATATGGTTAATAAAGTTACACTCGTCGGACATTTAGGTAGAGACCCTGAAGTAAGAACATTGGAAAATGGTACAAAAGTGGGTTCTTTTTCACTGGCTACTACTGAAAGTTATAAAGACAAAAATGATACTTGGCAAAACCTTACTGAATGGCACAACATAGTAGTTTGGAGAGGATTGGCAGAAAGAGCAGAGAGAGATTTAAAAAAAGGTAGTCTAGCATACGTAGAGGGAAAAATCACCCATAGAAAATATCAAGATAAGGAAGGCCAAGAAAGGACTACTACCGAGATAGTGGCTTCTACTCTAAATTCTTTAGAAAAAAGAGAAAAACAAAATACTGGAATTCCAGGTGGTTTTCCATCAGTAGAAGATGATCCATTTAATAGATCTATACCTTCTTCAAATCAGGGTACAGCCAATACTAGTTCGCCTGCTGCAGAAGACGACGACCTACCATTTTGATAAAAGTGGTAAGATTTTTTCAATAAAACAATCATTTTGGATCCTGAACCGCCCAATCTAGAATATTTCATCTTTCAGACTGTCGTACCGACTAGTTCAGTAGACATATTATTTCCTCTTGTTCTATTCATCCTATTGCTGATATGTTCAGGCCTGGTTTCTGCGTCTGAAGTTGCCTATTTTTCATTGGGACTAAAGGATGTTAAATCATTGGAAGAAGAAAATACGGACAGCTCTAATCGCGCCTTGCAGCTAAAACAGAAACCGCGAAACTTACTTGCTACCATATTAATAGCAAATAATTTTGTGAATATTGCCATAGTAATTGTTGCAGATCAGATTTTAAAAATATTATTAGGTCAAGACAATTTATTGTTAATTGGCCATTGGTTATATGCAAATCTTTATGGGTTTTCATCGCCTGAAGCGTTAGCAGATATTTTTAACTTTCTTATCACTGTCGTTGGTGTTACCTTTATTTTGGTCCTATTTGGTGAAGCAATGCCTAAAATTTATGCCACACTAAACAAATTAAGGATAGTGCATCTGATGTCTGGCCCACTTACACTTTTATCATACACATTCAGCCCAATTAGTAGTATTTTGGTTGGATGGTCAAATGCTATGGAAAAAAGACTTGGCAACAACCATCAAAATATGACATCCAAGGAAGATATTGACACAGCTATCGATCTTACAGTAACTAACGTATCAGAATCTTCTGTACAAGAAGCAGATATCTTGAAAGGTATTGTCAATTTCGGAGATATAGCTGCTCGTCAAATTATGCACCCTCGGATGGACATCGTAGCCATAGAAGAATCAGAAACATTTAAAGATCTAATGAAAATTGTCAAAGATTCTGGTTACTCGAGATTACCAGTTTATAAAGATGATCTGGACAACATAATAGGTATTTTATACGTCAAAGACTTGCTTGCTTTTACAGAAGCCCCTGAGTCTTTTGAATGGCAAAAGCTAATCAGAAACTCAGTTTTATTTGTTCCAGAATCCAAAAAAATCGATGAACTTCTAAGAGAGTTCCAACTTAAAAGAACGCACATGGCTGTGATCGTAGATGAGTATGGAGGTACAGCGGGAATTGCTACATTAGAAGACATTATGGAAGAAGTAGTAGGGGATATCAAAGATGAATTTGATCAAGATGAAGACATAGATTACATAAAGATTTCAGACAATAATTATATCTTTGAAGGAAAAACCTTGCTCAAAGATGTGTGTAGAGTCATAGGGGAAAACACCAATTATTTTGATGAAAATAGAGGGGAAGCAGACTCTTTGGCAGGACTTATTCTGGAAGTCGTGGGGCATATACCAACATCTGAAAAAGAGATTACGATAGGTCACATAGTCTTAAAAGTAATAACAGTTACAAAACGTAGAATAGAAAAAATAAGCTTAATATTACATGGGAAATAGTAAATATATCTGGTTATTATCCATAGCTTTTATTGTCATCACTCTAATCTCTTGTAGCGAAAATAGTGTCTCAACACCCAAACCAAGGATGTACCCACGAGTTATTTATCCCGCTAAAAATTATATTAACTTTGATACCACTTTATGTAGCTTTGGATTTAGGTATGCTGATTTTAACAAAATAGTAAAGGATAGCTTTAAATTTGAAGGCAAACCTGCTGATCCATGTTGGTTTGATCTTCGATCCAAAGACTTAAACACTAGCCTTCATTGTAGTTATTATAATATTAATGACAAAAAGGACCTTAGCAGTCTGATAGATGATGCCTTTAACCTAGCTGGAAAACATAATGTAAAAGCCAATTATAGAAAAGAAACCATCATTGAAAATAAATATGGCGTAAAGGGAATTTTATTTGATATCGAAGGCCCTGTTGCTTCACCTACTCAGTTTTATCTTACTGATGAAAAAAATCACTTCTTTAGAGCTTCACTTTATTTTAATAGTAAAGTAAATCCTGACTCGACGGCACCAATTCTTACATTTGTAAAGCAAGATATAGATACACTCATTGCTACATTCAGATGGAAGTAGGTTTAAACATCTAAATAGACTTCATTATACTTGATATATCCAAAATTCTATTTACATTTGATCTTATATCAAGACATTATTTATGAAGCCATTTGTCACTGTTTGTTTTATTATTTTTGTAGTATGTTATGGGTTTTCCCAAAATATAAAAACGGATCTTAATATACAAGCATATGGAAACGTTCTTATCCAATCAAAAAAACAATACATAAATATTGATTCTATTATTAATGAAATTTTGTTTGTTCAAAACATTTCAGAAACACGATATGCAGAAATTATAAAATCCGAATTCGAAGGCAAAAAACTTGTACTAAACCAACAAGAAAAGTCAACTATCGAAAAAATTGCCCAAGCGTCAAATAAGCTAAAGAATGACCAACAAGAAAATATCATAAGACTATGTAATCAAAACGGAATTACCATAGATCAATATCGCGAAATAGAAAAGATGGTGACAAAAGACCCTGAAATTCGTCAGCAATTGATACATTATTTTGAACAGAAATCATTAGAGCGATGAAAAATGTTGTAAGCTTATTAATAGGTGTATTTTTGTACAGCTATGTTTTTGCTCAACCTCCCGTCAATAGATATAATTCAAACTTATTTTCTACTGTTTCAGAAACAACCAATATTCTTTTTAGTAGTAATGTTCCACAACCCGTACCAGGTGGAGGCTTTTATGAATCTATTACTGGATATCCGCTCAATGTTGATGAATTTAGCACAACTCCAGTAAACTTGTACATGAATATTTTCCAACCAACAGGAGACACCCTGAGTAAAAGACCACTTATCATCATTTGTTTTGGTGGTGGATTTGTGACAGGAAGTAAGGATCATTGGAGTATAAGATTACTGGCACAAGAACTCGCCAAAAGGGGCTATGTCACCGCTGTTATTGATTACAGATTAGGTATGAATATCTTTGATGCTGAACTCTCAAAACGAGCCGTTTATAGAGGCGTACAAGATGGAAGATCTGCTGTCAGATTTTTTAAAGCTGATGCAGCTAGCGCAAATTCATATCGAGTAGATCCAGAACAAATATATATAGGCGGACACAGTGCTGGTTCTTTTGTTGCTACTCATAATGCATATTTAGAGACAGAAATAGAGAGACCTGCATCTACTTACGTATGGCCACAAGGATGTGGATTATTTGACTGGAATACATGTTGGTGTCCTGATCAAGGTTGTCTTGACTGTGTGGGTAATAACCAATCTTACAGCGGACACGCCAAAGCCATATTTTCTTTGGCAGGAGCAGTGGGAGAGACAGATTATATGGAAGGAAATGAAGATCCAAAAGTAGTCATGTTTCATAGTGAAGATGACGAGACCGTACCTTATGAATCGGGCGAACCCTTTGGAAGTCTTTTATGGGCTGTGGTAGGTTCAGATTTGCCTGTAGTGTATGGTTCTTCTCCTATGTCAGATAGAGCCGACAATATAGGTTTGCCAAATGATTTTAAAACATATTCAAATCGAGGTCACGACGTCCATGAACAAACATCTAGTACTTTATATACCGACATTGTTCCTGGCATTTCTGACTGGTTTTTTGATGAGTTGTTAAAACCAAATCAACATTTTATGAGTGGCAAAACCTTTGTTTGTAACTCCACACCAGAACAAATATATGAAGTTACGCCTGATTTAGCTAGCTATTATGATTGGGAAATAATAGGCGGAAGCTTTGTAAATATGTCAAACTGGGATAACCAAGTTACTGTAATATGGGATATAAACGCCCCAATCAAATCTATCTCAATGACACCATATAGCTCATTAGATGCCAAGGGTGATGAAGTAGTATTAAATATTACATCAGCTTCTACCTTCCAAAATACTTGGATGTTAGGATCAGATAATTGGTCAAATGATGAAGGTTGGACATTGGGTCAATTACCTGAATCGTGCCATCATGTGATCATTCCTAATCAAACATCTGCAACCAATATCAATGTACTTCCAAACATATCTATTACTATCAAATCACTGCATATAGGAACAAATGCCACACTTACCGTACAAAACCCTTCACAGATTACAGTACAAGATTAATCATGGGATTTAATTACCTTTTGTGTTTTGATCGTTTTACCACTTTCTGAATGAACTGAGATCAAATATAAACCTGTGGGAATATTGGAAAAATCAAAATTAGCAATCTCAGAGCCTAGTACTTGCCTTTGAGTTATAACTTGTCCTTGATTATTTGTAATGATGATTGTTTCTTTTCCGTTTAAACCGTCGATCATTAGTAGATCTGAGACTGGATTTGGATAAATATTAACAGCAGTGACATCATTAGTTTCCTTGACACTAGATGTAATCTTTTGTAAACTCAAGAAAAATAATACCGTATTTGTGATTGCAGGAGTTACACACTGACCATGATTTGAACTTGGGCTCACATCAGTAACCATTAAATTTGGTGCTCCATTAGCAGACATGGTATCTTTCGCTACAATACTATTCAAATATGGAACTTGGTCATCTGCCTTACAATAAAATATTCTAGTCGGTACCTGTGGTGCCCAATCAAATACATCGTTTTCTTTGAGAATTAGATTGGCAGGATGGAGTGGGTTGTTCTTTATTTCTTCTTTCACATCATCACGTATCATCCGCCCACCTACAGATGCGCCAGTATTCGACTGCAAAAGTTGAATAAGTTTAATATTCAAAGATGTAAGCGAAATGACGCCATCGTAATATCTTTTGATATCAGCGACATATTCGGCTTTAAAAAACTCATTCAAATCACTAAATAAATTTCCATTGACTTCATTAAATCCTAACACAGTATTGGGCACGTATGCAGGGTAAAAATATGGCACATCGCCCAAAATCAAATCGCGCATGACTCCTGACAAACTATATGGACCTGATAAGTGTGCTGCTGCCGTTATCGAAATTGGACCTTGAGTCTCTTCTAAATATTTGTGCAATGCCATAGATGCATACCCACCTTGCGAATAACCCGTCACAAAAAGTTGATCATTTGTAAAAACGCTATTTGTTGCCGACCACTCAGCACAAGCAGTTAACATATCCACGGATGCAGAAACTGTCGTAGCTCCATGGACGTATGTCTGAAACCCTCTACCATCTCCCATCCCAACATAATCTGGTAAAATAGTTACAAATCCAAGACCCGCAAATAACAAACCCAACTGACCTTCTTCGCCACCACTACTTCCATACCTAGACGGTACACAAGTTTTGCAATCTGAGGTTCCGTGCTGATATACAAGCCTAGGAAATTCAAAAGACAAATCATCCGGAACAACCATAAGGCCTGATAACGTATCTTGATTACCTTTTGCATCTGGAGATATATAATTGACAGCATAATATTTAGCCCCGTACTTTACGAATGGAAGGCTAAACATGGTAGTGATTTGCTGTTTTGTTCTTGCTCCTTTATAAGTTACTGAAACAAGTTTTTGACTATATGTAGTGCCAAAAAAGCAACAAAAAATTAATAAAATACCTACAAAATGCTTCATGATAAATATTGGGTTTAAATATTTTCCAAAAATAATCTAATCCCCTGATATTTTGACACTTTTCTTTTAAAATTAATCGTTAATGATCTACATTTGTCAAGTATGGCACTTTAGCATTATACAAATTAATAGATTTATATCATCCATAATTAGAATCAAAATGAAGATTATTGTCGCTTTTAGTTTTCTTGTTTTTTTAGCATCTTGTCAACCTAAAGATTTGCCTACCGTATTTACGCAATCAGAAGGATACGCAATCATGAAAATATCTCACGAAACCACAAAGACTGAGCTAGAACAAATGTCCATAAAACTAGCTAAACAAGGTATTAATATTGTTTTTTCTTCATCTGAATTTTTTGAAGATGGGAAAATAAGAAATCTAAAGCTTGGCGTCGAAACACCTGAGGGGAATAGAGGTTCTACATCAGCTGACCTCGTCGTTTTACAATTTAAATATTATGGCTTCATTTACCAAAAAGATGGAAATCCTATTTTTCAGATAGGTAATATTTAATGGGTTGAGATAAATTTTTGACTATAAACATCTACCTTCGCACTACCTAATCAAATAATAAAAATCATGCAATTACATAATTACGCTCTCGGAAAATGGATAGAAGGCTCAGGCGAAGGTCAAAAACTCTATGACGCTAGTACAGGTGCAGAAGTGGCCACAGCTAGTAGCAATGGACTTGATTTTGAAGAAATGCTGAATTATGGACGTAAAGTAGGCAACAAAAACCTGCGAAAAATGACCTTCCAAGAACGAGGCAGAATGCTCAAAGCACTGGCTCTATATCTAATGGATCGAAAGGAAAAATATTATGAAGTAAGTTATAAAACAGGCGCAACACGTATCGACTCATGGGTAGATATAGAGGGAGGAATCGGTAATCTTTTCGCTAATGCAAGCCTGAGACGTAAATTTCCTGATTTGCCATACTATACGGAAGGGGATCCCGTAGGCCTTAGTAAAGGTGGTACATTTATGGGTCATCACATTTTGGTACCCAAAGAAGGAGTAGCTGTACATATCAATGCATTTAATTTTCCCGTTTGGGGAATGCTCGAAAAATGTGCTGTCAACTGGCTCGCAGGAATGCCAGCTATAGTAAAACCTGCAACGTTGACATCTTTTGTGACCGAAGCAGTAGTAAAGGATATCATTGCTTCAGGAATTTTGCCAGAAGGAGCACTCCAATTGATTTGTGGTAGCGCACGTACAATACTCGATTATGTCAATTATCAAGATGTCGTCACTTTTACTGGATCTGCGAGTACGGGTATCATGCTTAAATCCAATCCAAATATCATACGTGAAGCAGTACCATTTAATATGGAAGCAGACTCGCTCAATAGCATAATTTTGGGTCAAGATGCAACTCCTGGCACATCAGAATTTGACCTTTTTGTAAAAGAGATCAGAAAAGAAATGACCATCAAATGCGGTCAAAAATGTACTGCAGTTCGAAGGATCATCGTGCCTGCCGACTACATGGAAGATGTACAAATCGCTATAGGCAAAGCGCTTACTGGACTTGTTATCGGCGATCCACGTATAGAAGGCGTATGTATGGGTGCACTTGCAGGTCAGGAGCAAGTAAAAGAAGTAAAGGAGAAACTTGGTGAGTTGATGTCATTTTCACAGTTGGTTTATGGAAATTTGGAAAGTTTTGAAGTTACACATGGAACCAAAGACAAAGGAGCGTACATGGCCCCTATTTTATTGAGGAATGATAAGCCTTTCGAACAAATAGGCACCCATGAAATCGAGGCATTTGGACCTGTGACTACGATGATGCCATATCACGATCTAGACGAAGCGATAGAGTTGGCTAGAAAAGGAAAAGGTTCGTTGTGCAGCTCCATTGTCACTTTTGATGACAAAATAGCTCGTGAATATGTGGTCAATGCTGCAACACATCATGGTAGAATTTTAGTACTTAATAGAGAATCAGCCAAAGAAAGCACAGGTCATGGTTCTCCTATGCCTTTGCTTGTCCATGGCGGACCAGGTAGAGCAGGTGGTGGAGAAGAAATGGGTGGAATGCGTGGTGTAAAACACTATATGCAGCGATGTGCTATCCAAGGTACACCAACAACGCTATCCCACATCACACAACAATATCAGTATGGTGGCAAATACATCGAAGATGTCAAACATCCATTCAAAAAATACTTCGAAGAACTCGAAATAGGTGAGACACTCATTACACACAAACGTACAGTCACAGATGCAGATATCGTCAATTTTGCCAATGTATCTTGGGACCATTTCTACGCACACACAGATGCTACATCTCTAGAAGGTACGCCATTTACACAGAGAGTGGCACATGGATATTTCGTATTGTCAGCAGCTGCAGGTCTATTTGTAGATGCTGCAAAAGGTCCTGTCGTGCTCAATTATGGTCTAGAAGAATGTCGTTTTACTAAGCCAGTCTATCCAGGTATGACCATAGGCGTGCGACTCACCGTCAAAGAGAAGGTAGCTCAAGAAAAAAGGGAAGACGAAGATTATACAAAAGGTATTGTCAAATGGCTCGTAGATGTTTATGATGAAACTGGAGAGACGGTAGCAATTGCCACTATATTGACGATGGTAAAGATGAGAGGAGATCTTATTTAATAATAAATTTATCGATTATTTTCAATTAATTTAAAATTTGTTTTCATATCTTTGACAATCAAATGGAATAATATGACCACGTTAACCATAAAAATAAACAAACGTACCAAAGCAGGAAAAGCATTTCTCGCCATGTCCGAAACTTTTTTGAGTGGAGTCGAAGGTATTGAAATTATCGAAAATGCATCCGCAAAAAAAAAAGGATAAAGAAGTTTATAGCAAAGAATTTATTGAAAAAATAAAATTTGCAGAAGAAAACATTAAAATAGGTAATACTACAAGATTAAATCCAAATGATATATGGGGAAGTATTTTGTAGAATTTTCAAGTATTGCACGAAAAGAATTACAAGCGCATTACAAAGCTGGGAACAAAATAACAATAAAAAAAAATGAAAAAATACTTTTAGAACTTACAGAAAATCCGTTTTTTGGAGTTGGTAAACCTGAAGAATTAAAGTATAATTTTAAAGGATATTGGTCACGACGTATTAATCAAAAGGATCGAATAATCTATCGAGTAGAAGAAGAAATTGTAACAGTTTACATTGTCACGGCTATGGGTCATTTTTATGACAAATAATAAGTTTAGACCCATCAATTAAGTTTATATCTCAATTTTTCTTTTTTGCATTTTTTAAGAAAATATTGTAAAGCAATTATATTTTTACAAACTAAAAATTTCGTAATTATTTTTAAAAAATATTGATATGGAAAAATATGTAGTACAGTTGCTTGAAGAGTTAGAAAAGTTAAAAGCCAATAAACCAGAAAAGCCGAATGTCCATATCCTGTACCCTGACCATCCTGCTTTGGACTATGGTTTAGATTATATAGCAGAATGGGAATGTGCCCCTTTGGTATCTATGTCAGAACTTTTGGGATTTGCTCAGGACAATCTTCCCGTGGTAGAAAAATTGACTGAAAAACAAGCTGCTGTCATTTCAGATAAAATCTTAGATGTATGGCAGGAATTTAATTTTTATGCCGACTTTCCAGATGGACTGCCTGAACTTACCAAATATAAAATTCTAAGGAAAAGATGGGGAGAGGATGTCCAATATGTATCTGAAGGTATGATGCATTTTGAGTTTTGTGACTACGAACCAGAAAATTGTCCTTTTGGTATCGAATATTGTGGCTGTAAGGATATTGACTCATACGATATGGATGATTTAAATCCTTTGCAAGAAGGAGAACTACCTTTTTGATTTAACGATTACTGAAATTAATCAGTTCTGTTATTAGAATTTCTAATTCCCCTTTCGCTGACTAAACAACCAAGGCAACAACTCTGGCTCTCTAATAGCGGCTTCCCAAATTCCGTGATTACCCTCGGGATACTCTGTGTATCTTGGTTTTGTACCCAATTCTTTTAGTTTTGCGACCAAGTCTCTGGAAAGTTCAAGTTTAACTACATCGTCCTTTGCTCCGTGGAAGATCCAAAGTGGTATATCTTTATAATTTTTGACTTTCGCCAAGTCTGAACCACCACAAATCGGTACGGCAGCTGCGATTATTTCTGGTCTTCTACTCAATAAATCCAAGGTACCAAATCCACCCATGGACAAACCACCTACATAGATTCTTTCTTTATCGATATTTGGATCGAGCATCAACTTATCTAATAACTGTATCACGACTTTCATCGGTGGCGTCACTGTTCCTCCATTGACAATACTCCATTCAAATCTTTTGACAGGCGCCCAATAGCCTTCTTTGGGACATTGCGGCACGACGATGACAGCAGGAAACTTGGCTTGTACTTCTGGAGATATTAAATAAGGCACGACATTGTTAAGTTGAGCTTTATTGTCATTTCCCCTTTCGCCAGCACCATGTAACCATAAAAATAGAGGAAGTTTTTCACTTTTATTACCATAAACAGTCGGATAAAATATATTATAAGGCAGTGTATCGTTACTAGAAGATGTAAAACTTAAAGGGATTGTTACGCCTTTTTTTACCGTTTTACAACTATAAAACCCAAGCAAGCCAAACACAAACAAGATAATGATTCGGTTCATTTGTTGATATTTTTGTCAAAGCTA
>DAOLFJ010000013.1:0-30204 GCA_035326365.1 Saprospiraceae bacterium
TTTGTATCAAAGCCTGTCACGACTTTAGCGTGAACAAAAGAAAAAGACGTTAAACTATTGTACAAACTATTATAATTCAAAATTAATGTCAAATTGAAATATAATATGACATAAATCTACCACCGAAACTTTAGTATTTATCCTTTCTTCTTCATTTTTTTACGTTGACTTTTAGAGAAAAGATTTGATTTCCCACCCTTAGACTCCATATCTGGGGCATATGCTTCTTCTTGTCCACAACCTTCTTTGTTGGTTTTGCATGATTGTTGACTTGTTGCCAAGAAAATGAATAAAGCGACGAAACAACTATATTTAATAAATTTAGACATACGATTACATTTAATGATTCAAAAGTACAAAATTCTTATTAGTAACAATAATTTCTTAAAAATAAGTGTTCTTAACATATGTAATTATTTGTTAAAACGCCCAAAACATCAATAAAATGGGATTTTCTCATCATTTTGGTATAATTTTATGAATTAAAATTTGCATATATATGAATTAAGCATACTTTTGCGCCCGAATAAATTCTTTATCCAATAAAATTTAATAAAATGAACAAAGGAGATTTAATCAATGCAGTTGCTGATGCAGCTGGGATAACTAAAGCGCAAGCTGGTAGTGCAATAGATGCAGTTTTCAGTGGAATCGAGTCTAGTCTTAAAAGTGGTGACAAAGCTGCTTTCGTAGGCTTTGGTACTTTTTCAACTGCACACAAACCTGCAAGAGAGGGAAGAAACCCTTCAACAGGTGCAACTATCAAAATTGCAGCTAAAACTTCTGTAAAATTCAAAGCTGGTAAATCATTGACTGACGCAGTCAACTAATCAGACTTTTCTATTTTCTATAGTTAGCAAAAACAAAGGCAGTCTTTCTCGTAAAGATTGCCTTTGTTTTTTTATTTAACTCTTTTAAGATAAAGAACCTAACTTAAGACAGCTATTCCCCAGATTCTCCGATTCAAAAAATACACTCGACTATAGCTTGAAATAAATTTAGTTTATAAGCCACATATTAGAGCAAAAGTCGATTAATACGATTTCTTTATGATCTGCTTCTTTCTTTCCATTCGTAACTTGTAGGAAACAATGCGATTATCCCAGAATATAAAATGTGTAAGAAATAAATAAAAAAGACAGTTATAAATGATTTCATTACTTGTTGTTGACCAAAATAAGATGTCAATTTTGATAAAAATAAATAGTCAACCGCCATTTTTATTATCAAAGCGGTTAATCCAGCAAACCAAACCACAGGCATAATCATAGGTGATATAACCATTGAAAGTAAAATGACAAGACAAAAAAGGAACACAAATCCCTGTATTCTTACTACATTCTTGTCAGATGTTTTCATAGCCTTAGAAGCCCATCTTTTCCTTTGATTTAATAGTGCTTTCCATGTTTGCTCTGATTTTGTAGTCACTATAGCATCTGTTGATTTTAAAAATCCTATCTTATAAATATCATCAGAGACAGCTTTCCCCATCAAAAACACATCATCTCCAGAAGCGATTTTTTCATTTCCATCAAATCCATTTACTTGCTCAAAAAAAGACTTTTTATAACACAAGTTCGCACCATTAGCAAGAAAGTATTGTTTTCTATTGATGCCATTTGTGGTTATTGCCATAGTGGCTACAAAATCCAATAGTTGAAATCTACTCAGAATTGTTTCTTCATCTTTTGGGATTACCAATCCTGTTTGAATATTGGTATTATTATCGGCATGATACATTTGATGCGCATTGATCCAAGTAGGCGGCACTGTACAATCGGCGTCAGTACACAGTATAAGATTGTAGTTCGCTTTTTCCAAGGCATAAGTTATGGCTGCCTTTTTACCTTTAAGGCCTTCTGGAAGATTTATAACTCTTAATTTATCATTATTAATGGAATGAAGTACTTCTAATGTTTTGTCTGTACTATGATCATTGACAACAATTACTTCATATGGAACTGCAGTTTGATTTGCCAATATACTCCTCACACATGCAAGTAAATGATTTTCTTCATTTCGAGCGGCCACAACAACAGATACTCCAATACTTGAATGAAAATCTTGCATTTCTAAAGATGATGTCGTTTTATCCCAACCATCAATAATGTATAGAATTAGGAATACATATCCAATCGCAAAACCAATGATAAAAAAATAGACAACCGCAATCATTTATTTAAACATATCATCGTACTCACTAGAAGTCGATTGTGGTCTACTTGCTTCTTTTTTTTGAGTTTGTAATGGCGGTAATTCTAGAAAAGTAGTATCAGTATCTACAACTTCTTCAAATTCAGTAAACGTATTTTGCTCAGTTTCCATCTTTTTCTGAACGTTTTTAATAGTCCGACTTGAAAGCGCCTTAAAAAACAAATACGCAGATACAAATGGGTATCCAAAAAAAGTAAGTACGATGGCAGCAATACCAAAAAGTGTCTTTTCTTTTAGAAGTTTCCATATAAACTGGAAAAATCCTACGATCACTTTATAATCTAATATCAATGCAGCGATAAAAAAAACTGGTGCTATATAACTAAATAGCCAGAAAATACCCTGAGCTAAAAAAAATAAAGCAGCAAAAAAAATTGCCAAAATAAGTAAGGGAACAAAAAAACCAAAAGGATTATTACCACTCCCAACTTTAAACTCTTTATAAACGGTCATCTCTATTTTATAATTATTTATACAAACATAGTAACGTTAAAAACATCATACAAGTTCTTTCTACAAGTTTCTTGTAAATATCGATGAATTACTAGAATTTTTAAAAAAGAATAAACACTTAGACATTTCTTTACTTCAAGTAAAATATTTTATCTTTGCTTAACATTAAATTTTCACCATGTACGACAAAATGCTCTCTCCGCTTGACCTTGGTTGGACGACCTTAAAAAACAGAATCCTCATGGGTTCTATGCATACCAACCTAGAAGAAATACCTGGTGGTTTTGATAGAGCTGCCGTGTATTTTGCTGAAAGAGCCAAAGGTCAAGTTGGGCTTATTGTCACTGGTGGCATTTCTCCCAATCCTGAAGGTTGTGTAGCTGCAATGGCCGCAAAACTGAATACAGAAGAGGAAGTCAAGCATCACAAACTCATCACATCAGCAGTACACGCAGAAGGTGGCAAAATATGTATGCAAATCTTACACACGGGAAGATATGGTTACCATCCAAAGATCGTGGCTCCATCTGCCATTCAGGCGCCCATAAATTTTTTTAAACCAAAAGAACTTAGCCATGAAGAGATAGAAAAAACCATCGGTGACTATGTCCAATGTGCTTTATTAGCCCAAAAAGCTGGATATGATGGCGTAGAAATCATGGGTTCTGAAGGTTATCTCATCAACCAATTTATAGCAAAAAGAACAAACCAACGACAAGATGAATGGGGAGGCAACTATGAAAACCGAATAAAATTTCCTATTCAAATAGTCACTGAAACACGCAAAGCCTGTGGCGAAAACTTTATTATCATATACAGATTGTCAATGTTGGACCTCGTAGAAGGCGGTAGTACTTGGTCAGAAATAGTGCAATTAGCAAAAGAAATAGAAAAAGCTGGAGCCACACTCATTAATACTGGTATTGGCTGGCATGAAGCTAGAATTCCTACTATAGCAACGGTTGTACCTAGGAAAGCATTCGCATGGGTGACAAAAAAGTTAAAATCTGAAGTCAATATTCCACTCATAGCGGTAAATAGAATAAATATGCCCGATGTAGCCGAAGAAGTACTTTCCGAAGGCTGTGCAGATATGGTATCGATGGCAAGACCATTTTTGGCAGATGCAGAGTTGGTATTAAAAACAATGGAAGGTAGAGTAGACGAAATAAACACTTGTATTGCTTGTAATCAAGCTTGTCTAGATCATACTTTTCAAATGAAAATATCTTCTTGTCTAGTAAATCCAAGAGCTTGCCATGAAACGGAGCTAAATTATATACCTACAGACAAACCAAAAAATATTGCCGTCGTTGGAGGTGGACCTGCTGGTATGGCATATGCACATGTTGCAGCTATGAGAGGTCACAAAGTAGATCTTTATGAAGCTTCGAGCCAACTAGGTGGACAGTTTAATATGGCTAAAATTATTCCTGGTAAGGAAGAATACGCCGAAACCATCCGATATTATCAGCGTATGTTGTCTAAGTACGACGTTAATATCTTACTTAATACCAAGGCTGAAAAACAATTGCTAATAAATAAATATGATGAAATCATCCTTGCTAATGGTGTCACTCCTAGGAAATTAGACATAGAAGGTATCGACCATCCTAAGGTTTTATCTTACGTAGATGTGCTTCTTCGCAAAGTTGAAGTTGGTCGATCGGTAGCTATCATTGGAGCAGGAGGTATCGGTTTTGATGTAGCAGAATATCTTGTCCATCATGGCAATCATGAAGAAGAGATAAAAACATTTTTGGCAACTTGGGGCGTAGATCATGAGTATAAACATGGAGGAGCATTGAAAGATGCAGCGGTTCAAGTTCCAGCACGTGAAGTATATCTATTGAAAAGATCCACTGGAAAACATGGTGCTACACTCGGCAAAACAACTGGATGGATACATAAAGCAAGTCTTGTAGCCAATAATGTTAAAATGATCTCTGATGTAGCATACCAAAAAATAGATAATAATGGACTTCATATCGTGGTAAAAGGAGAAGCAAGGATTCTACCTGTTGATCATGTAATAATATGTGCAGGACAAGAACCTTCTAGGGCATTATACCAAGAATTATTAGATGAAGGCCTGCAACCTACTTTGATAGGAGGAGCAGACGAAGCAGCAGAACTTGATGCAAAAAGAGCCATTCATCAAGCTTGTCATTTGGCTTCAGTGGTGTAGTATCCCTAGAACCAATAAGACAATAAATTGACATCTACTTTACAAGTACATAAACATCTTGAAAGGCAAGATTATTGCTATTTTCTATACCAAACCAGCTCCCTCTTATCATTGTTTGGATGGTAAATCCGTTTTTCGAAATGATAGAATGCAGATATTCTTTTTTGAAACAGACATTAGCAGACTTGACATTTTTGTCCATTAAGTAATAATGCTCAAATTCATAATCAAATCTAAAACCTTTGTAATCTCCGCTCATTGCACTCAAACTATCGTCATCCATGACAAAAAAAGTAGCAATTAATTTTCCACCATTTTTTAAAACTCTGAATGTTTCTGACAAATAATTTTCGACTTCTTTATCTACCATGTGTGAAAAAACTGAAATTGCACACGCCATATGAAATGATGCTGAAGGGTATTCAAATTTGTAAGTTGCAGCATCCAATCCACCTGCATTATATAAATCATTGTGCAAGCTGACGTGTTTGAAACTGAAATTTGGGTACTTGGGTGTAATATTTTTTGAACACCATTCGGCGCCAACTTCCATAGCTTCAAATCCGTCATACTCTCCTTTTAGGTAAGATGTTAGACCTATTGCAATACGACCTATACCACTTCCGATATCAAGAAAATGGTTATTTGGTTGCAATCCTTGTTTGATGAAGAAATTTTTCCATTCTATCCCTTGTCGAATAAAATCACCACTACCTGTATAAATCAAACTTTTTGGAGGTTTTAGTTCATCATTTGACGACCAAAGATCATAGGGAAGATACACAAGTCTCCTTACTAGAAATCTCATTTTAGGTGGTAAAAGGTAATATAACTTCCTAAGCATTTTGGTCTATTCTTTATCTGATATTAACGCCAAGATGGCAGTACAAACGATCAATCAAATTATTTTACTAAAATGATCTCATTGATCTTATCTCCTACCTGAATTTTATGGACTATATCCATGCCTTCAACCACTTTACCAAAAATTGTATAATTACCATTTAAGTGCGGCGCTGGAGAATGTGTGATAAACCATTGTGTGCTTTCAGTATGATTACCAGCAGAAGCCATCCCAATGTATCCTTCGCTATCAAAATATTTCTGTGGCAGTTCAGATCTGATGGTATAGTCTTGCGACCCATAACCGTCTCCTCTAGGACATCCAGTCTGAACAACAAAATTGGGCACTACACGATGAAAAATCTTGTTGTTATAAAACTTTTCATTGACGAGTGCAATAAAATTAGCTACAGTAGCCGGTGCATTAATTCTATCCAATTTGACTCTGATAAGACCTTGCGATGTTTTTATAGCAGCCACTGTCGTATCACTACTTAGCTGTACAAATGTCCAATCGATGGGATGATTATGTTTGACAACTTCAGGTTCAAATTTGGTGCCTTCTATATAACTGATAGCAGATTTCAATTCATTGTATGATTCGATATCTCTAGGAAGTGTAAGTTTTGCCAAAGCTTCTTTCATAAAAGCAGGATCTCTTATCCATTCTTTAAAGATAAGCGATGGCTCTTTAAGTATTGTAGATGCTACAGCAATCTGCCCAACATCACCACTAGAGACAGCACTGATTAATGTGGCAAGAATTTCACCTTTTACCCTTCCGAACCCATTGCCGAATGCCTTAAAAAACAATGGATTACGCAATATATTTCCAAGTCCTTCAAGCGTTGCAATTTTTACTATTTGACTTTTTTCTTCTGTATACAATTGACCTAATAAAATGTAGTTGTATGGGTCTCTACTCAATGCATTGACATAAGCGGCTTTTGCATAATCATCAGTGCTTTCTTTCAAGTTTTTGAGCACTCTTTGCGAGAATGCAGTCTTGCTTTTCGTAAAATACAGTGCTGTATGTGTTAATACTGCACCATTCATTTTTGCACGCACTTGCCAAGGAATCCCGATGGTATCATATCTAACATATTCGGGCACGTCTTCTACGATTCCATTAATCAAAATGGCATCCGCAGCGGTAGATGCAATATGAATATTATCATTTTTTAAATTAGAAAGAAGAATGTCCCTTACCTCAGCATATGGAAAATTTGCCATAGCCCTTACGATATTACATTTGACCCTATAGTCGGTTTCCGTTATTAACCTAGATTTAAGTGTAGGCAAAAAGTCAATATCTTTAGAATTGCCAAATGCTAATGCTAATGCCATCCTGATATTTGGATCGTCTTCTCTAGAAAATACTTCAATGAGTCTTACTTTGAACAAACTAAGGTTTAAAGTTTTATTTCTCCCCAAATAACTAGCTGCAAGAGTCCTAACTTCTGACGGAATACTCTTTTGATAAAGTAAATCTACAACTCTAGATGTGCCTTCATCTGTTATAATCTTTCTAAGCGAAAAATTATAGATGCTTCTCATTTGACCCAAAAGTAAAAAAGTATCCGTACTTCTGTATGTTTTTACTGTTGCTATTGCTTTTAAGTCAGACTCGTTTCCTGTCTTACCTACCGCTTCTAAAATATTTGCATTATAAATATTATCTACTTCAAGCGTGTCTCTACCGTTGAAAGCAGCAATAATACGATCCGTAATCTTGGTATTTCCTGTCTGACCTAGAGCGTATGCAGCCGCAGCCCTTACTTCCAATACTGGATCTTTAAGCATTTTAAATAAAGAATCATTCGTAACTACGTTTTTTATAGATCCAAATGCTAGAACAGAATAATATCTGTATGCAGGATCAGGACTTCTGAAATATGTGTACAGACCAGAAATGTCTTGTTTGTCTTGGAGGTCAATGATTTTTTGTAGTTCTGTATCTGCGAGAGATAGATTAATTTCGGTGCTTTGTGTATCTGTATTAGGCACACATGATGTTATAAATAACACAAAAACAAGAAAAGTAAAAAAGTAAAAATTCGCTCTCATGCAAAATTGGATTGAAGACTGATAGAAATACTGAGTGTCAAAATTACAGTTTTTTATAAAACGCACCTAATTATTCACTATCTTTGCAAACTTATTTGATATCGTGATGGGCGTAAAATTAGTAACAAAAGAGATTGTAAACAGAAAAGCAAAGTTTGAATTCAGCTTTATACAACAATATGAAGCTGGTCTAGTGCTTACTGGCACTGAAGTTAAAGCTCTGAGACAAGGACTTGCAAACCTTAATGATGCATATTGTTTGTTTGATCATGGAAATTTAGTGGTAAAAAACATGTTTATAGCAGAGTATGACCATGGTACTATTTACAATCACGATGCTAGAAGGGATAGAAGGCTTTTACTAAGGAAAGCAGAATTAAAAAAACTAGAACGTAGAGTGACCGAAAAAGGCTATACCATAGTCCCATACAGACTTTACTTTTCAGATCGTGGTTTTGCAAAACTCGAAGTAGCACTAGCCCAAGGTAAAAAAGCATTTGATAAAAGAGAAACCATCAAAGAACGCGATAATAAAAGAGAACTCGACAGGGTAAAAAAGATAAAACTTTAATTGTTTTTTTTTCGTTTATTCATTTAAATAAGGCAAAATTATCATGACAGAAGTACTAGAAAGCGCAAAGTTGGACCTAGACAAAAATGGATATTTAGATATTGATATTGATCCCACTCTAGATCTTGTAGCAGAGATTAATAAATTGAAAAAAGAAAAAAATGCTATTATTCTAGCCCATTATTATCAAGAATCTGAAATCCAAGATGTCGCCGATTACATAGGAGATAGTCTAGGATTGTCCCAAAAAGCAGAGAGTACAGATGCAGATATGATCGTCTTTGCTGGAGTTCATTTTATGGCTGAAACTGCCAAAATGTTAAATCCGACCAAAAAAGTTGTTTTACCAGATCTAAAAGCAGGCTGTTCGCTTGCAGATAGTTGCCCAGCTCCTTTATTTAAAAAATTTAAAGAAAAATATCCTGATCATGTGGTGGTCAGTTATATAAATTGTACAGCAGAACTCAAAACACTAACAGATATCTGCTGTACTTCATCTAATGCAGAAGCTATCATTAATAGTATTCCTGAAGATAAAGGAATAATCTTTGCCCCAGATAAAAATCTTGGCGCTTATCTTGTCAAAAAAACTGGCAGAGATATGGTCCTTTGGAATGGTGCTTGTATGGTCCATGAGATATTTTCACATGAGAAAATTACAAAATTAATACATCGATTTCCTGAGGCAAAGTTTATTGCACATCCGGAATGTGAAGCTCACATACTTGAGCTTGCAGACTTCATAGGTTCTACAACTCAACTTCTTAAGTATACGCAAAATAATGAAGCCACGACATTTATTGTTGCGACAGAATCTGGTATTTTACATCAAATGGAACTCGCATCTCCAGATAAAATGTTTATCCCTGCTCCTCCGAATAATACTTGCGCATGTAATGACTGTCCTCATATGAAGCGCAACACAATGGAGAAACTTTATTTAAGTATGAAGTACGAGTTGCCTGAGATCATACTAGAAGATTGGGTCATCGAGAAGGGTCGTAAATGTATAGATGCAATGCTAGACATCAGCGAGAAAGCAGGCTTTAAAGCCTAAGTTTATTAGGTTAGCTTATTAATATTTACACAATAGATTCATTCACAAAGTTTCGCCATCTCGGAAAGTAATCTACGAGTTGAGACTTTGCACCCTGATGTTGGATACGTCTGAAAAGCACTTCTTCATGTGGAGAGACATTGCGGAGATAGATATCTCTACCATGGTTTCTAATGAATGAAATGACCTCTTCCATCTTTATTAATTGTCTTTCATTGGACCATATGTTAGGGTCAAAACTCCATATGTATGTTGCATTTGTATTAAGCATTTCCCAAATGTAATGTACTAATTGGTTACCTTTAGCATAAAACAAAAAACCAAATGTCGGCGTCAGTGTAAATCTTATTTTTCCATCCATATGATGTAAACTACCTGCTAAATATTCCAATTGTTTTTTGTTTCTGACATCCTTCCATGTCATTATCTGTTCGAATAATTCTTTATTTGAAATAGGAAAAGAACCTAAATCATTTTTAGTCAATGCATCAAAAATATCATCTGCTGTAAAAAGCGATTTATCCAAATCTCTGACAAAATGTGTCGGTTTGCGTAATCTTTCTGTCTTTACAAATTTTAATGTCTCTATTGCGTAGTCCTTTATCTCAGAAATCTGCGGTGACGATGCACTTATTTTTTGAGTAGCACCACCAGTTTTATTAATGACTAGCTGCACATCAAATGTTCTACTATTAAAATGTTTGCTAAAATATGATTTTATGTACTCAAATTCAGGAAGGATATGCGGATTTTCAATTCTAATGTGGACTAACTCGCTTTCCCAGAATAACTTCTGCCTCCACTCTATGTATCCCATCCCAAAACTGGTTTTAGTAAAAGGTACCTTGACATTTAACTTTATAAGCTTGTCTTCTGACGATATATCACTAGGCCTATTCACTGTTAACAATGGTAAAAAAGATGCCTTCTTGTAAAAACTCAAGTCAACATTAAATGCTAGCCAATAAATATCAATAAAACACAGCTTTTTGATTTCTGATTTTGGCTTTTGGAGAGAGAATACACCTAGATTAGTTGGTTTGTAGTTTACTATTTTAATGACTAAAGTTGCATCAAGCTTATCATAAGATATCATTTCTACCTCGTAGTAAATTTCCCTACTTTCTACAAATTTAAACTCACCATATGGCAAATTTGTATCTGAAAGAGGTACTGATAAATATTCATTTAAAAATATTCGATCATTATTGACCTTAATAAATATATTTTTGGATAGTGACAAATTGATCTAACTACTAATTTATCGAAATAATTATGATGTAAAACTAATCAATTTATCCTAAAAAGACCCAAGCAATCATCTGTTTACAATAATATTTCAGACAGATTTTCTTTTATCGTTTCAGATATCTGATCTGTTGGTAAGTCATTCGGGTCTAGGCCAAATGGGTCTTCTATTTCTTCAGCAAGTAACTCAATACTCCCAAATACATAAAAAATCATCGCAACAATAGGCATTGCCCAATAACCAAATTCGACAACAAAACCTATTGGCATTGTGAAAACGTAAATAAAAATTATTTTCTTCAGATACAAACTATAAGAATATGGTATTGGAGTCTTTTTTATACGTTCACACGCACCCAGGTTGTCTGTAAATGACTTAAGTTCTTCATTAATAAAAAGTAATTGCTCTCCAGAAATTCTTTTGTCTACATACAATTGGTTGACTTCGTGATAGATAGCCTTCATTAATTTATTAGGAATGTGTAGTACATTATTAAAATATTCGACATTGTACTTTTCATTTAGGGAGAGATTTTCTACTGATAATGTCCCCCTTAGATGTTCTTTACAAGCGTAAATATAATTACTGATGAGATTTAAAAACAATAATTTTTCATTCTTTGTAAGGTCTAAAGCTGATAATTTTAGGGCTAAATTCCGAGAATTGTTAACAAAACTGCCCCATAGTTTTCTTCCTTCCCACCATCGATCATAGGCAGTATTGGTTCGGAATACCAGTAAAAGTGATAATACAAAACCCACTAAGGCATGAATGGCCGTGGTGTTTTTAAAAGTAACATGGAAAACATCATTCTCCATATATGCAACTAGACCTGTGAACATTGCTACCCCTAAAATACCTGGCAACATCATCCTAAAGGTATCACTCTTGTGAAGGGTAAAAATGAGTTTCCACCAGTCTTTAGGGTTATAAATGACCATATAGAAAATGAAATTTAGTAAGAGTCAATTTTAATTATGTAATTTCTAAAAAGCAATTATTTCCATTTTGGTTTTGAAATTTCTGGGCATTCGATACCTCCAAAATACTTTAATATGGACACACCAAAAAATGTGTATTTGTCTTTACCTTTTGTATCTCCTCTCTGTCTGTCTGTATCTCCTAATCCATCTACAAGCGATCTATCTGATAATGCTACGGCTGTAGCTCCACGTGTAGATTCCAATATGGCTTTGCTCGGAAAGACTGAACTCACATCATCTAAATAATCTGTGAATAAAAACCTTGTACTTATATCTATATTTATACTAACATCAGCAGAGATATCCCATTTAAAACCACCTCCTAAAACAAGTCCGCCATTGACGAGACTATATTCCTGACCTACTGCTTGTCCTTCTGTACCAAAGTCTCGTAGTTTATATTTTTCGCCATTGAGCTCAGCTACGGGATTGAAATGAAAAAGATTGAAACCGCCAAATAAATATGGTGTCTTATTATAAGTGCGACTACCATGTTCATACTTAAAGAAATTAAATTCTAAAACATTGCTTAAATCAAAGATATTTGATCTGAAGCTCAGGTTTCTATTTCGTTCAAAATTATTTCTTGAGTCTGCATCGTCAGCGCCGACTCTTCCATAACTCAAAGATGTGCGCATAGAAACCCTAGTATTAAAATTATATCTTGCGATTACGCCTAAAGCAATTCCTGGCTTAGTTATTTTTAGATTGGTATTCAAATCCCCAAAATAGTAACTCGTACCTAACCATCCACCCAATTCATAACCCTTTTGGGCTGAAACGGATAAACTAGTTATAGATATCAATAATATGATTGCGACTTTCAAAATGTACTTCATACTGTTTTTAACGAGCTTTGCCAAATTTTGGTGTAAAATTAGCAAGTTTTTATTTAAAAATTTCAAAATTTATAAATGACATTCTATCTGCAATCAATACGAGAGAGTTGTTTTCGAAATAATGACCATCCTTGGTTATTTCTTTGTCATTAACAACAATTGTAGTGGGAATAAATGGCAATCCATGTACAATAATTTTATAGGTACTATATGTTGGTTCAAAATGCCCATTTGTTTTTAATGTCATTTTGAACGATTGATCAGATGAGAAGGTTTTAAACTTTTTCCTATTGTAAATGCCTTTTTCATAATCATATCCATCTCCACTGTCTTCATAAAGGTAACTAGCTACGGCATCACCACCATAATAAACATGCAATGTCAACTGATCAATTTCCTTTTCGCCCACATACTGCATTACTGGATGGAAAGGTATCACCGCGCCTTCACGCACAAAAACAGGTATTGTATCTAAATCTGCATTTGCTTGTATTTCTTTCTTTCCAGCATATAATGTATTGTCCCAGAAACTGTACCAATTGCCTTTAGGTAGATAAACATATCTTGACTTTACATTTGGTTCAAGGACAGGACAGATCAATAAATGATCCCCATGTAAAAACTCATCTACTCTATACAACGTATCATGATCATGCTGGTCATATATAGAAATTGGCCTTAATATGGGTGTATTTTCTACGACATGTTGGTAAAAAGTAGTATAAATATAAGGTAAAAGTTTATATCTTAATTCAATATATTTTCGAACGATATTCAATGCTTCTTCACCAAATGACCATGGCTCTTGATCACCGTGATCACCAGAACTATGGGTGCGACAGAAAGGATGAAAAATCCCTAACTGTATCCATCTAATATATAATTCTGGCGTGGGATGATCTATAAAACCACCAATATCTGAGCCTACAAATGAATACCCAGAAATACTCATTCTTTGGCACTGCATATTTGCAACCCAAAGATGCTCCCATGATGCAATATTGTCTCCAGTCCACGCAGAAGCATACCTTTGTGTACCCGCATATGCAGATCTGGTAATAATTAATGGTCTCAAACCATTGTTATATTTTTTGACCCCTTTGTAGGTAGCTCTAGCCATTTGCATACCATAGACATTATGAGCTTTACGGTGACTGCATGGATTATCATCAAAATCATGTCTAACATCATCTGGAAAAGTTTTACCTTCTATCTCAAAGAGTGCTGGCTCATTCATATCATTCCAGACACCTCTTACTCCTATGTCTTCTATAAGTTCTTGGAATAAACCCGACCACCATTTACGAACTTTTGGATTTGTAAAATCAGGGAAATAACATTCTCCAGGCCATACTTTACCTTTCATATATGGACCATCTGCCCTTCGGCAAAAATAATTATTTTCAATAGCTTCTTTAAAAACTGGATATTCTTCATCTATTTTTATACCTGGATCTATAATGACGACAGTTTTAAATCCTTGTTCTTTAAGTTCAGAAATCATACGTTTTGGCTCTGGAAACTTTTCTTTATCCCACGTAAAACACCTGAATCCATCCATGTAATCAATATCAAGATAGATGGCATCACATGGTATCGCTAGACTTCTCATTTTACCAGTTATCTCTTTGACTTTTGATTCGGGATAGTAACTCCATTTACACTGTTGATATCCCAATGCCCACATAGGCGGAAGTTCTGGTTTACCTGTCAAACTTGAATATCGCCTTGTGACGTCAATTAATTCGGGGCCATAGATAAAATAATAATTCATTTCTCCACCCTCTGCCCAAAAACTAGTAACTGATCTTCTTTCACTTCCAAAGTCAAAATGAGCCCTAAATGTATTGTCAAGAAAAATTCCATAAGCTCGTTCATTATGAACAGCGGTATAAAATGGAATACATTTATAAATTGGGTCTTCATTTTTTTTAAATCCGTATGTATCCATCGCCCAATTTGACACCCTACGACCTCTTAGATTTAGGTGCATCGTTTTATCTCCCATACCATAAAAGTGTTCACCTTCCTGAACCACTTTTCCCATTTTAACTATATTGCCACCATGTATGGTATTTTCTTCCCAATGAAAACCCTTCTCGTCTCGACAGATTATTTTACCTTCCAGATCTGAAAATATAATTTTGCTATCTGATTTATTTATATTTACGATCATAGCGGATGTCTTAATTTCCACATGATTAGGATTATCGATATAAGTTGCAATATCTGCATTGGGTACAAATCTGCTACTTAATGCATAAGAAAAATCTTTTTCAAAATTACCATCAGTGCCATATCTGACTCTAACTATTTGATCAGTCAAAACAGATATTTTAATGTGACATTGATTTTCAGTTATTATAGTAAAAACGTTTTGTTGATAATCTACGCTTAATAATCTGCCTGGGTACAACTCGTGTTGGTTCATACTTAAATATGCTTAAGATTTTTTATGAAAGGTGATGTGCATTTACTATTACATAATTATACTCACTTGAAAAGTATGGCTTAAAGGTAATAAATTAAATGTAATGATTTCTTCAAGATTATAAAACAATTACTTAAAAATTTAAAACCACATTTGTGAAGAGACAAGCAATTGAAAATAAAACGCAATCGAATTATATCAAAATAAAAAGACCACACTAAAATTAAAATAGTGTGGTCTAAATATGAGGTCGGAAGCGGATTTGAACCGCTGTACAAGGTTTTGCAGACCTCTGCCTAACCGCTCGGCCACCCGACCATCAATTGCGGACGCAAATATAACATACTTTTTAACAAATAAACAAGTTTTTTGATGTACTAAATAAAATATATTTCTTTTTTAAGTTAAAAACCTATTGATTTTATAGCTTTGTGCAATACAAATTATAACACCAAAACTTATGTTGCAGGTAAAATCTTTTACGTTTAATGATTTTTATGAAAACACTTATATAATCTTTGACGAGACTAAAGAGTGTGTTATTATTGACCCTGGATGCAATAATGAAGAAGAAAGAAATAAGTTAACTGCATTTATTTCCCAAAATGAACTTACACCAATTCATCTCTTAAACACACATTGCCATATAGACCATATATTGGGTAATAAGTATATAGCAGATGCATATGGTCTAACATTGGTAAGTCACAAAGGTGAAGTTCCAGTCCTTGAATTCGGACTTCAGACTGCTGCGATGTATCACATACCATATGAAAAATCACCAGCAATAGAAATATTTGTTGATGAAGGAGATACAATAAATTTTGGAAATACAAATTTAGAAGTACTTTTTACACCTGGACACTCACCAGCGAGCATATCTTTTTATAACAAACAAAGCAACTTTCTCATCGCTGGAGATGTACTTTTCCAAGGTAGTATAGGAAGGACAGATTTACCAGGTGGAAACTTTGAAGTTCTAATTAGGATGATAAAGAATAAGTTTATGACCCTTCCCGATGAAACTATTGTTTACAGTGGCCATGGAGAGCATACTACCATAGGTATCGAAAAAAGAACCAATCCATTTTTAGTTTAAAAATACTATTTAAGTATTTTTAAAAATGTGCACCAACTCCAAGTGTCCAAAAATCAAAAGTGGACTTAGGCTGTTTCGTATATGCGTTTATAAATCCATACTGAAAGTCTAAATCTATATCAATAAAACCAATGGTGACTCCTAAACCTGTTGTGGCCCCCAGAAATGAATCATTAAGATCTTCATAATTTGGAATGTTTAAAGCATCCTTTGGAGAGTCTAGATTAAAGTTGATAGATCCTAGAAGTTTTGATCTCAATGTTAACTTATCCGAAAACTGCACTAAGTTAAACCCTAATCCGAGTCGAGTCATAAATATTTTCCAATCATTATTCTTAAAAAATTCTGGATCTGATGTAGAAATTAGACTAGTAGCATGATATTGGCCTCCAATAATAAAATACATACTACCTTCTAATATCCTTGCATCTGCTCCTATGAAATAACCATAATGACCTTGATTTTTATTGGTAATGTTACCGTCTTTTGCATATGCCGTAGACAACCCTGCCTGAACTACCAATCCTGGAGATTGAGCTCCGACAAATGTGCTTGATAACAATAAAACAGTTAAAAGTAAAGAATGAATAAACTTCATTTGAAATATTAAATTAAGTTATAAAAAATTATTTAGGTAGCTGTTGCAAAAATTCTAATCCTTGTGTAAGTACACAAAGATACGATTTACAATTCAAATATCATGCTAATCTCAATTATGTAGCAAGATATTCATACTTTTGTTCCATAAAATTGTTATTATGTATCCTGATCTCTCCTACTTTTTTAACGATATATTCGGAACTTCCGTTGATAATTGGACTTCAATATTTAAAACTTTCGGCTTTCTGTTAGTACTTGCGCTAATGGCATGTGGGATTTTTTTAAAATACGAATTAGAACAAAAAGAAAAAGCAGGACTGATATTACCTCAAAAAGTCAAAATTGTAACATCTGCAAAACTCAGTATTTCTGACATAGTTACAAATAGTATTTTTATGTTAATTTTTGGTGCAAAGTTACCAATGTTAATTATGAATTTTGATCAATATAAAGGTGACCCCGCTTCTTACATATTTTCAAAACTTGGTACTTGGTGGATTGGTATTTTAGCAGCTTTAGTAACAGCAGCTTATTACCTTTGGACAAATAGTAAAGCAGATCCAAACCCTAAGACAACTGAATATATGCAATATCCATCATCAAAAACCAATGATATTATAATTATTGCTGGTCTTTCTGGTGTTCTAGGCAGCAAATTGTTTTCTATTACTGAAGATATGTCAGGATTCTTTAAAGATCCCATTGGATCATTATTTTCTGGCAGTGGGCTTAATGTCTTCGGAGGACTGATTCTTGCTTCAATAGCTGTCCTATGGTATATTAAGAAATTAGGTATAAAGCCATACTATATGATGGATATAGGCGGTATGGGTATCCTTTTAGGCTACGCTATTGGTAGAATTGGATGTCAACTATCGGGTGATGGTGATTGGGGCATTATTGCTGCAGCGCAGCCTGAATGGTGGTTTTTACCTGATTGGTTATGGTCCTATGAGTATCCTAATAATGTAAATAATGAAGGCGTACTCTTGGCAAGTTGTGACCCCGCTGCTTATCAAACCGCTATTTCACAAGGTTTGTCTCAAGAAGATAGCTGTGTTAAAAGTTGTGGTATCCGATATTGTCATGAACTAAATCCTAAAGTATATCCTACGCCTATATATGAGACTGTATTTAGTTTAATCGCGATGGCTACTTTATGGTTTAATAAGCATAAGTTTAAAATCCCAGGAATGATTTTCTTTACTTATATGATTATTAATGGAGTAGAAAGGTTTTTCATAGAGCAAATTAGAGTAAATGAGAAGTATGAAATGTTCGGGCTTAACTGGAGTCAAGCCCAATACATCTCTATTTTATTTATTTTGGTAGGTGTCTCAGGTATCATATATTTGAAAAACAGTACCAAAACCCAAACCAAAGCTTAGCACAAAAAAATTTTATTGGGACAAAATACTATCAAGGGTATTTTGCATTTCTTCCTTCGTCAATGATAATTTGGGAGAGCTAAAATTCATATCAGAGACGTTATTCATAGGAATTAAATGTATATGTGCATGTGGTACTTCAAGACCGATCACACTTACACCAATCTTCCGACATGGAATGGCATTCTTAAGTAGTCTTGCTACTTTTTTAGCAAAAATATGCAAGTCTGCTAAATCCGAATCTTCAAGATCAAAAATATAATCAACATCTTGTTTTGGAATTACTAATGTATGACCTTTCACCAATGGAAAGACATCTAAAAAAGCTAAAAACTTTTCATCTTCGAGTACTCTATAACATGGTATTTCACCACTTACTATCTTCGAGAATATCGTCGACATTACAAAGAGATATTAACAATTTCAAAATTAATCAAGCCGGCTGGAGTCTGAATTTGAGCCATGTCACCAACTGATTTGCCTAACAATCCATGACCAATGGGAGAGTTTACTGATATTTTCTTTTCCTTTAAATTTGCTTCTGCCTCTGCTACTAATTTGTAAGTTACTTCGGCTCCATTATTTATATTTTTAATTGTTACATTGGTCAGAACCGTAACTTTAGATGTATCAAGTTGACTTTCATCAATAACCCTTGCTGTAGAAAACATTTTTTCCATTTCATTTATTTTCATCTCTAGCATTCCTTGAGCATTTTTAGCCGCGTCATATTCTGCATTTTCAGACAAATCTCCTTTTTCTCTTGCTTCAGCAATAGCTTTAGCTACATTTTCTCTTCCTTTTGTTTTTAATTCTTCAAGTTCATTTTTTAGTTTTTCATAACCTTCTTGGGTCATGTATGAAATTCCGGACATTGATATTTGTATTACTATTTATTAAATAAAAAAACAAACGTTTCCGTTTAATGATAAACGAAAACGTTTGTATTATAACCTTATTCTACTATAAACGAATTATGCCTGCAAAAAGTTTCCTTAAAGACTAAAACGTAAAGTAAAATTATGTGTTCCTTTAAATGGATTTGTTGCCCTGTAAGCATAATCAATTCCTAAATTATTACTTTTGCTCTTGTTCATTGGAACTTCTATAGAAGCACCACCTGCAAACCCAGTATAAATACTATTAGTTTCAATGTCACTCTCTCCAAGGTCAAGTTTGTAAGCTGCTCTTAGCACTACTTGATTCATAAATGAAAATTCTCCACCAACACCTACTTGATCCTTAGAAAAGGCATTAGAAGTAAAGTTAGTTAGGACTCTAAAGTAATTTGTAGTACCCATATAAATGTCATAAGAAACTCCAATATTCAACATTGATGGAAGCTCAAAACTAGCTGCCCTAGCATCATATGTTAATTCATATGTTGTGCCACCTTTTGGATCTGGATTATTCCTTTTTGTAGAAAGTCCTTCACCACCCATTACCATAGGAGAGCCAACATTTCTTAATGAGATCCCAAGCTTAAAATTATCTTTTTCACCTGATACATATTGTACACCTGCGTCTATAGCAAAGCCGAAAGCACTTACATCAGGAATACTTTCAGTGATACCTCTTACAAGCATACCTACTGAAATTTTGTTTGCATAAGTAAATGAGTAGCCAAGCGCTAACTGAATAAAACTAGGAGAAAAACTACCTCCAGTTCCACCAGGTTGATTAGCTGTTGTGATAGGAATATCACCAAAATCGAGCGATGCCAATTCTATACCCAAAGCTCCGCTTTTACCCATTTTGGTGGCAAAACCCAAGCTGTTTAGGTTCATTCCAGTACCACTATAAAGTCTATTATTCGACAAGCTTAACTCTAATTTATTAATTCTACTTAATCCTGCAATATTGATTCTCATTGCTTCTACACCTTGTACACTTGAAGTACTCATTGAATGTAATCCAGCACTTCTTCCCCAAGGATTCATTAATAATTCACTTGCACCAGCTTGTCCTTGTCTGTCAGGATTACCTGCCTTTAAGTTCAAAAACAACAGTGAAAAAAACAAAATTGTGTAAACTCTTATATTCATTTTGTTTCGGTTTATCATGTTTAAAATTTATTAAACCGGAGGACAGTTTAACTGTCCTCCGGAAATTATTTCTATTATAATCCACTTGGATCAAACTTCCTTCCTACGCCAAACCACTTGATGGTTCTCTCTTCACCATAATCAGGTGCTGAAATATGAATCAAGTAAACACCACTAGCTACAGGTATTTCTTTGAAGTTTTTCATATCCCACTCTAGATCTGGGTAAACTTGTGAAGTAGATGTCGGTCTACCACCACCAGCTAATATTGCTTCTCGCTCATCTCTATTATATTGTCTGATAAAACTACCATCAATACTATATATTGTAACCGTTGCTTTAGCTGGTAAATTTGTTATTTTCACAACATTTGTAAACTGATTGGTCTCATAAGCACTGTAAGCATAGTATGGATTAGGTACCACATTTACGTTTTCTAAAGCCCCAACGTATTCATCTTGTGTTGCAAGCTGCTTAGACTCCGCATTTCTAAATTCAAACTCATAAACAGGAAGATCACCATCTGTTTCACATTCCCTTTCTCTTTCAATGTTATATCTTCTAGACGATCCATATGGATTGCTTACTCTCAATTTAACAGTCAAATCATTAGGAATAAGCCCTTTATCAAGTGGCAATAATGGTGCACTACTCACTCCTATAGGGAATGAAGTCCAAGTAATCGCAGCCCCTACCTTACCTCTATTAAGGTTACTTGCAGTAGAACCATTAGCATTTCTTGTCAATCTAGGTGCAAAAGAAGCACAACCATCATATTCTTGTCTAGTTACGTATATATAGTGCTGTCCTCCACCTACAAAAGACTCCAATTTATTTGTGAAGAATAATTCTCCTGTAACTGGATCTCTTAATATAAAGTCTTCGATAACTGTTTGTGATGATGGATTAAAGATCAAATCACCGCCTATAGGATTGTCTCCGTCTAGATAGTTCTTCATATTTACAATCGAATCTCCAAAAGTAAATGTACTATCTCTATAAACACTACTCTCCCCAAAAAATATATTCAGTCTCTTTCCAGTTTCAACATCAACAGCATAACCTGGGAAATAACTAAATCCTTCTGTTCCATCATTTAATAATTCCCCATTTTTACCAATTGATGGGGCCTTTCTTAACTCGAAATTTTTTCTACCTCCAATTGTGGTAGCATCATCAAACGTAGGTTCAGTACTTTCTACAACTATACATTTGCTCCACTTCGATTTATCAGATGTAAATACAATATCCACATTATTCAAATCTCTGAATCTTAAACTATTAACAGAACTACCTGTCATAAAACCCATTATCTCTTTAGCAGCAGGAGATAGATAAAAACTAGGGTTCTCTGCATCATTTGCCCATTTTGTGGACAAAAATGGTACAAAAAATCCATCTCCCATACGCGCTAGTGAAGAATTTCTATCTTGAGGTGCACTCCTTACGAAGCTAAACTGATCCGTTATCGGTTCATCTGTTCCATTTGTTCCTCCGTCTTTGTAAGCGTTAAACCAAATTGGTCCACCTGGATCTTTGTATTCTAATCTAGCACCTACGGCACCATTAGGACCTTCACCTGCTGCTCCAGCTTCGCTATTTAATGACACGCTCAATGAATAACCATAGTTATTGACTATATACTCTTTTACAATTGCTAAAGGCTTAGCTTCAAAAATCGTTACATTCGTCTCCAAATTGGTCAACTTCCATAATGCACCTTCATCAAAAGCACATGTTGCTCTTGCAGTATTAAAATTACCTGTGATTTCTAGTCTGAATTTGCCATCTCGAATTCTTAAAGGGTCTACAACTTTAACATCAATCGGACCAGCACCTTTTTTGTATAATACCTTACCGTTACCAGTGCCATTAAACAATATTTCGTACATGCTGTCATCCATATCCAAAAATACACCAGGATTACCTTCTCCTGATAATCTTGTGATTGCAGGCCCATCACCATAAGCTGCTTGTAATTGCTCGTAAACTATAGGTCGTGGCACAAAAGTATATGCTCCCCCACTCGGACCTCCTACATTTCCTCTACCTTCCAAATAAGCACGTTTTTGGCCAACTCCAGTTAATACATCAAGCTTTTTCCAATTATTATGAGCATACGCTAATACTAAGAAGTGGTATGGTGTATGGTTTATTAACCTTCTATTACCAAGAGCAAACTGATCTTCTGTGATTCTAAAAGAATATCTTAGCCCTGCATCTGCACCTGTAACTGTTTTAATAGGCGTCCATACAGTAGGTTCTGTATCCCCGAATGGATTAGTAGTACCTACCCAATTATATATTTCTTTAATACCATTTTTAACATCTACTTGTGCTATTTGTCGTGCCTTGGAAATATCGCCCAATTCTTGTGCTGTTACGCTTGCATTTGCTAATTGGTAAATTCTATATCCTTCAAATCTATATAAACTATCAACATTCAAAGGAGCTTGCAAGTCTACTTCAGCGTAAGTCTCGTCAAAATTATTTGATGATGCTGGGTCATTCGATAACATCAAAATAAGCTCTTGGTCTAGCTCTACTGAAGTAATATCTGGTGCATCAGGACCATCTGTGATATCAAAACAATTGTCAAATAATGCCTGTGCAATATCGTCTGCAAATCTCAATCTTGTAAGATCAGGACAAGGATGTGGTACATCTGGTACAAATACAACACCTACGATCAATTCATTTTGAGCACCTGGCTGAAGTAAAAGTGGACCTGTAGCTTGAAGTGTACGTCTGTCTCCAAAAGGAAGGCCTGCAGTACACATTGACCATCCAGCACCGTCATTTGGATCTCCTGGAAATGCATATCTAACGGTATCTGAACTGCCAGGATTGTATCCTGATCCACCAAAAGTAAACGGCGTTGCATCTACCCAAAATCCTCTAATATAATTATAGAAACCATCCTCTCTTCCTCTTTGAGGGTCACACTGACCTGGAGGAAAACTAGATCCAGGTAGGCTACAATTTTCTGCATATGTAAATGATGTCATGCCCAATTCTACCACAGTGTCTTGTGCACCAGTATTCGGAATAGGCTCTAATAATATTGGATCACCATTTTCATCCAAAATTACATTACCATCATTATCCCTTTTAAAAACTTTTGGTCCTCTAGGTCCACGGAAATAATCCATTCCCAGAATTGGAATATTCTCACCATAAGTATTTGTTCCTTCACAAGACGATCCATTACTACCGTCTACAGCATCTTGATTATATACAAATGCCAAAGATCTGTCAACATCACAACCGATATAATCATCTTGATAACAACCAAGATCTGGATCTATCCACATAGAAAAATAACAATCTATAAGGTCTTCTGTTGCTTTATTTATTAACTTATATCTGTAGAAAGTCATATCATTGATCTCATCATTGGTAGAATAAGCAAATGATTGAACCTGAACCTCCATCTGAATTTTATTTGGACCAGATAAAGTTTGTGCATTTCCATTATCATTATATATCCAAAATACCATTTCATCAGGAATCAATTCTTTTGCCTTAACTAAATCATCAGGCTCACAACCTCTAATATCTATTAATGGAAAATCACCATCACATGGATCATAAAGACCATCCCCTGCATTATCCCAAAAAGCGCCAAGTGTCTGATCAGGTAATTCAAAAGTATACTTTTCTTTCCAATATGGATTGCCTTGACCTGGCCAATATCTAACATCTTCTGGTATAGAATCACACTCATATATAAAATCTGGATCAGTAAGTGCCTTTATTATATTGTTATAGTGTCTTCTTACATCATCACCTTTGACAACAAAAAAACGATCCCAATCTTTACAAACATCTGCAGATGTTGCCCCATTGAGATCAAGAGGACCAGAAAAAAAATCAAAACCTTCAGATCTATAGGTTACAGCTGAAAGCCTTATGTTACCAGCTCTATCTTTCCCTCCGATCCATACACCTCCCGCATATAGAGCAGATACAGGTAATTGTCCAGCTGCTGGTTTAGGAACAATATAGGCTGCTGTCGACCAAATATCACCACCCGTAAGTAGCCTAGCCCTTACGTTATTGACTTGCATTTCTATTTGGTTAGTCGGCCTGACACAGTCATTTCTCCAAGATGTCTGAGTCGTAACTGGTGCTTTACCATCTGGATATTCAGGCCCTTTTGCAAAAGCAATGGTATGACCTAAAATCATGGTTATTATAAAAACTGAAAATATTTTATTGATTGTCATAATAATTTATTTAATTATTTACAAATTTAAAAGTCAACGATAACACCTACATACATACGTCTAGGCAAGGTAAAATTACCAGGAGCGTTCATTCTCCATGCATATGCATCTAAAAAGGCCTGTAAATCTCTACCTGTATTAACAACACTTCTAATGTTATCTTGACCTAAACTTGATTCCAAGAAACCGTCATTTCTCGGGTCATTAGAATATTTATACAGGTCAACTACATTTAAAGTATTGAATACGTTCTGAACTCTGAAGTATGCATTAAACCATAATTTTTTACCCTTTTCTTTATCGCCACTTATAGATACTGGAAATCTTTTTTGGATATTAAGATCCGCTGTAAAATTCCATGGAAGTCGTGCACCATTTATTGAGCCTGCAAAACCTGAACCTCCAAAAGATTGCGGCGTTGTGTTTCTGGTGTATGGAGCACCTGAAACCAAGAAGGTAGTAAGGTTTATACCAAACTCTTCAAAGATATTAATATTACCAATTTTTGGACCATTATATTCTTTTCCAGAACCATATCTGTAATCAATAATAGTTGTAATTCTATGACGCTCATCAAATGATAATGGAATAAGGTTTCTGATAGGGCCTCTATTGTTTACACCATTCGAAGAATTGGCATCACTACCTGAACCATCTGCAAATTGTAATGTGTAAGTTGCATTGATCTCTAGGTTGTTTGTACGTCTTCTATCTAAGGTAAATGAAAAACCTTTTACAGTACCAAAATCCAAATTATCAAACATCTTGTAAGTGTTTAATGGACTAGCTACATTTGTAAATACTCTTTGTTGTACCAAATCTTTCATTTCCTTATAATATGCAGATACTTTGAGGGCCATTGATTCTGCTACTTTTTGCTGGAAACCTACTTCATAATCGACCGTTCTTACTGGTTTAAGATTAGGATTATTTAATGCCGCTCCATCTGGATTTATTCTACTCACGTCTTGGAAGAAATAATAGTCAAGCGCAGACGCAAAAGCATTGGATGGAGGTCTTTGATAAAGTACATCATAATGCGCGAAGAAACCTGCATCGTCAGAAATAGGGAATGAAAATGCCAAACGTGGCATAAAATTAAGTTGTGGTTTGTAATCATCAAATGACCAGTTAGAATCAAATCCTTCTTTTTGGATATCAATTTGTCCCCCTTGTCTTGTTTGTTTTCCAGTAACTGCATCTTTTCCTGCATATGAAGGAAAGACAAGCCCGCCATTATAAATGAAGTTACCGCCTGAAACTGCTGTTCCATTAGGTAAAAACCACTGATCACCACTTCTGAATGCCACTAAGTTGTCTGACTCCTCCGATGCTATATAAACTTTATAATCATCGCCAACAGAAGTTGGTTTAGGTACACCTATTCTAGTATAATAATCTTTTGCACTTTCAATCTCATATAGTGCATAAGGATCTTTTAAAACCTTAGTATTAGCGTCAAAATAATCTACCCTTAATCCTAACCTGAAAATGATGTCCTTGTAAGAAAATTTATCTTGAAGGAAGAAAGCACCGTAAATTGGTTGTTGTGGAGCTACCACAAATGATCTTTTACCTGATGCATCTCTACTCGTAAAGAAATCTTCAAATCTAACATCAGTACCTAATTTATTACCCAAATAATCAAATCCTGAGTAAGATACCAAATCTCTCAAAATTAACTCTTCTGAAGAAAACATATCTAACCTAAATTGACTTGGGTCAATATCCCAAATATTGATGTACTCATCATTTTGAAGTCCTTTTATATCTCTGATACTTCTATAAAATTTACCATTTTCAGCAGCCATTTCATTTACAGCTGGTGCATAAACATCTACTTCTTGAACAGATCCATCTGGTAAAGTAATGCTCTCCTTACGCAATACTTTAGTCGTATTAAGACCAGCAATGTGATTATTAGCTAACAATTCAGCCGTATTCCATAATCCGAAAGGATCTGCCGACCAAGATCTATTTATACTTTGTTCGTAAAGCAAACCAAATTGAATATTATGTCTTCCCTTCTCTGAACCACCTGGTAAAAAGTCAAAACCCGTAACTAAGTTTAATGAATATAAATCATCATCTGTTTTTGAATTTCGATTATAAACTTGGCCAACATTAGAATAAAGATTATTCCAAGCTGTGTTTACGACACTATTTGTAAGTCCATTTCTAGTGACTCCTCCCAATGCTTGGTAAGATCCTAATATTGGATTTATAGTAGGATTTAAAGTAAATTCTCCAATGTTTTCTCTATACCCTAAATGCGTAAAACCTAAATCTGGATTTTCTCTATCAATTCCAAAGATTGGATCCCAAGTACGAAGTGTACTTCCGTAATATCCGTAATCAAATAAACGGTCTTCATGTCTTACATCTTCTCTTCTTGTTGTTCCTTTTTGGTAACCTAGCGTTATTGTATAGGAGAAGTTTCTTAAGTTACTACTTGAAGCTGCTTGGTCCCCTTCTTCTGATGAAGATCCTTGTTTTCCTAACTTGTGGGTAAATCTAAAATTTCCTCTGTAAGTATTAGAATACTCATATGGATTGTTTACCCAATTCAATAAGCCCCATGCTGTAGATGGTGTAAACCTGTTCTTTCTGTCGTTAAAATTACTAGATATTTGAATATCAATATTATCTGAAAGTCTTATATCAAACCTTCCAGTAAGATCCAAATCTATATTCTCATCGTTGGGTCTAACTTTAAAAGGAGCACCAAGCTCATCGTTTCTGATTTCCTCTAAAGATGGGAAGGCCGTGGTACCAATATTATAAGTTGGTTTTTTCTCTAATCTCCTTATTAGGTCTTCAGGAGCTCTATAAACACCTACAGCCGAAGGGTTATTATCTGCTACGTTTCTGTATTGTCCTGAAAAACGGTAACCTAAGATAGACTGACCTTTACTATTTTTTAATATTGGCCCAGCTATGTTACCACTTATTAGGTTATAACCAAACCCATCCACTGATTTTTCTAATTCCAAACTACCAGAAACTTTATTAGACGGTCCACGTGAGGTTAAGGAAATAACTCCACCTGTAACATCTCCGTATCTAGCCTCTATACCTCCAATCACTACTTGTAATTGTTCGATTTCAGACTGCGGTATTAAGTTACCAGTGACTCTCACTCCATCTAGGAAATACACAGTTTCATTAGCCCTAGACCCTCTTATAGATATATCGCCACCATCACGTGATGATATACCTGCTGATGTAGCCGCAATTGCGTTTACGTTTTTGGTAGGAAGAGCTCTGATTTTTTCGGCCGTTACTGTTGTACCTTGCGTCGTACCATCTAAATCAATTAATGGAACTTTGTATTCTTTAATTTCAATACCTAGATCAATTAACAAAGCATCACTTGATAAGTCAAAATTAACCCTGTTAGTTTTTCCAGCCTTTATAACAATACCATTGACCCTTTGTGTGGCCATACCCACATAACTAGCTTCCATATCATATGTACCAGGTTGTACATCAGATAAAAAGTAATTACCATCCAAGTCCGTTTCCGTACCTGTGATCAATACACCACCCCTATACAGTGCTATTGTACCAAATAAGATTGGCTCTTTAGACTCTTTGTCAGTCACTTTACCTTCAATGGTGGTTTGGGCAGTCAAACCCGTCCATCCGATGATGAAAAACGCAATTATAAGTAATAATCTATTCATGCTCTGAATTTTTGATTATGTTAAAAATATCTTAAAAGTCCGCAATGTTAATGAATCTTAAACCTTCCGCAAAATTTTTGCTATATTTATATTCATTTATGTATCCACCGATACATTTTAACAATGTTTTCCTGCTTTGATTTTATTTAGTAAAATACTTGCTATCAAAACCAATGATTCATCAGTCCACCCTGCAATATGTGGTGACAAAATCACATTCTCAAAAGAATATAATTGTTGGTACATCCCCTTTTCTTCTTCCGAATAAGTCTCTGGTTTTTCGTTTTCAAATACATCTAGACAAGCTCCTCCTACTTTTTTTGAAACTAAAGCTCCGATAAGTGCCATCGTATCTACTTGCTGCCCTCTAGATGTATTGGAAATGATCACACCATCTTTACAGCGTGACAAAAAATCTTGATTTACTAGATATTTGGTCTCCTCGGTCAATGGCAAATGTATTGAAATAATGTCCGATTCTCTGATCACTGTTTCTATATCTACCTTTTTGACAAAACGTAGCGATGCAGGATATCGCTCCCTATACTTGTCATAAGATATTACATTAAGTCTCCATGGTGACAATTTCTCGGCAAATGATATCCCTGTATGACCCATTCCTATGATTCCTATGGTTTTTCCGCTTAATTCGACACCTCTATTTTTTTCTCTATTCCATTGAAAGTTTCTAACTTCTGAATCTGATCTAACTAAATTATTTAAAAGCCCTAAAATCATAGCAAATTCATGTTCAGCTACAGCATTTCTATTCCCTTCTGGTGAATTATAGACGGCAATACCCTTATTTTTTGCATACTTCACATCAATGATCTCAAGACCTGAACCTAATCTTCCTATAAAAAGAAGATTTGTCCCTTTGTCAATTCGAGCTTGATCCAATATTATTTTGCTATTTATAATAATGCCATCATACTCATGGATAATTTTATCCAATTTGGCATTATCTACAGACGTATCATAATCCACACTAAAACCTAATTCCTTTAGGCCTACTGGGAGTAAATCGTGTACTTTATCTGTAATAAGAACTCTTTTGAGCATATTAAAATATGGGGTCTGCGACTTTGACTTTTAAAAAGGACTGCGAAAATATGTAAATTTTTAATTCTCATGAGTGAAATCAATAAAAATTTTCCAATTACTAACTGATAAACTAAAATATGGAAATTCCAATGACCTAATATTTGTCAAAAGATAAATAATGTTTTACCTTTGTGTCCCGATCAGAATATTTCCACTCATTATGCCTAGAGACAACTCCATAAAATCCGTCCTCATCATAGGAAGCGGACCAATAATCATCGGACAAGCTTGTGAATTTGATTATTCAGGTACCCAAGCTTCTAGATCGCTTCGCGAAGAAGGAATCACTGTTACTTTGATAAATTCCAATCCTGCGACCATTATGACTGATAATGTTACAGCGGACCATATTTACTTGTGGCCATTGACTGTAGAGAGCATTATTAAAATATTAGAAGAGCAACAAATTGATGCTGTCCTGCCTACCATGGGTGGTCAAACTGCTTTAAATTTAGCTATTGAGGCTGAAAATATGGGCGTTTGGGAACGTTTTGGTGTTAAAATGATTGGCGTAGATGTTAATGCCATTGAACTAACTGAAAATCGTGAAGCATTCAAGCAGCATGTTGTAGGTCTTGGGATGCATGTAGCTCCATCAGCTATAGCCAACTCATTTCTTGAAGGAAAAGAAGCTGCGCAGCAAATCGGATTCCCGCTAGTAATCAGACCGTCTTACACACTAGGCGGAACTGGTGGTGGTTTTGTAATGAAAGAAGAAGAATTTGATGAAGCACTCAGAAGAGGACTCGAAGCTTCACCATCTCATGAAGTGTTGGTGGAAAAAGCTGTGATCGGGTGGAAAGAATACGAACTAGAGCTTTTACGTGACAATAATGACAATGTAGTCATCATTTGTACCGTAGAAAATCTCGATCCTATGGGCATACACACGGGAGATAGCATCACCGTAGCACCAGCCATGACGCTCTCTGATACTGCTTTCCAACAAATGAGAGATGATGCGATCCTTATGATGCGATCACTCGGTAATTTTTCAGGTGGTTGTAATGTTCAGTTTGCATTAAATCCTGAAAATGAAGAATTGATAGCGGTAGAGATAAATCCAAGAGTATCTAGATCTTCAGCCTTAGCAAGTAAGGCAACTGGTTATCCAATTGCAAAAATAGCTGCAAAACTAGCTATTGGGTATAACCTAAA
>DAOLFJ010000013.1:30304-33288 GCA_035326365.1 Saprospiraceae bacterium
CGTCTCGAAAAAGTAAGTGATGATAGGATTTATAGGGTAAAAGATGCATTAAGACTCGGAGTGCCAGAAAAAACTGTTCATAAACTCACCAAAATTGATCCTTGGTATATCAAGCAGATCAAAAGACTGGTGAAGTATGAAGAGAAACTCATGAGGTATAATGTAGCAGAAGATATTCCTGCTGACTTCTTTAGAGAACTCAAGACGGTAGGTTATTCTGATGTTCAAATAGCCTGGGTACTTCGTATAAAAGAAGATGAAGTCACGAAGCAGAGAAAAAAACTCGGCATCACCCGAACCTACAAAATGGTGGATACTTGTGCGGCAGAATTTGAAGCTAAGACGCCATACTTCTATTCTACATTCGATACTGAAAACGAAAGTATACCTTCTGATAAGAAAAAAATCATTGTTTTGGGTTCAGGTCCTAATAGAATTGGACAAGGAATAGAGTTTGATTATTGCTGTGTACACGGACTATTAGCGATCAAAGAAGCTGGTTATGAAGCCATTATGATCAATTGTAATCCTGAAACTGTTTCTACAGATTTTGATGTAGCTGATAAATTGTATTTCGAACCCATATTTTGGGAGCATATAGAAGAAATCATTGATCTTGAAAAACCAGAAGGTGTCATCGTCCAACTTGGTGGTCAGACAGCATTAAAATTGGCTGAAAAGTTCCATAATAAAGGTGTTAAAATTATTGGTACAGATTTCAACAGTCTTGATTTGGCTGAAGACCGTGGTAGATTTTCGGATTTACTTAAGTCTCTAGATATCCCATACCCAGAATATGGTGTGGCTCGCGATGTTGACGAAGCAATAGCTGTGGCAGCTCGAGTAAGTTATCCTGTTTTGGTTCGTCCTTCCTATGTGATAGGCGGCCAGAGAATGCGTATTGTAATCAACGACAAAGAACTAGAAACCCACGTGCTAAGTATATTCAAGCATCTGCCTGATAATAAAGTCCTGATAGATCAGTTTCTAGATAGAGCAAAAGAAGCAGAGATTGATGCCATTTTTGATGGTGAGGAATTACACATTATGGGTATCATGGAACATATAGAACCAGCAGGTATCCACTCAGGTGATAGCTCTGCAGTTTTACCAACATACTCACTAAGTCCTGCTGCTGTTGGTCAAATGGTAGAATATGCCAATAAACTCGCAGTTGCGCTCAATATCAAAGGATTAATAAATATACAATTTGCCATAAAAAATGATGATGTATATGTCATAGAAGCCAATCCAAGAGCTTCTCGTACAACACCATTCATAGCAAAAGCATACCAAGTGCCTTACCTAAAAATTGCCACACAAGTGATGATGGGTACTCATAAACTCAAAGACTTTGATATAGTAAAAAACCTGACGGGTTATGCCATTAAAGTACCCGTTTTCTCTTTTGACAAGTTTCCGAATGTAGATAAAAATCTAGGTCCTGAAATGAAATCAACAGGAGAGATGATTTATTATATCAAAGACCTTTACGATCCTTACTTTAGAAATCTAGATAGTAGAAGATCTATGTTTTTAAGTAGGTAGGTAACTGATTATAAGTCCGCTCTTAAAATACAAATCATTGATAATCAACCGTTTTTTATCCTGACCCTAAAGGAAAACGGTTGATTATCAATGAAGTAGAAAGAATATTTTTAATTTATTTGAACTGATGACTTTACAGAGTGGACTCAAAAAAAGTTAACTTCTTTCAAAAAAAGACAACTGCCGAAGCGCAAGAAAGACATTATTCAATTGCGATCAAAATAATTGGTTTCAGATATTGACACCGCGAACAGTTGTTTGTCTTAGGTCATATCTTTGTTGCGACCAATTTAAAATTGACAATTTCACCATTTCCAAAATCAATGGAATATCTTAGTTCGATCGTATTGTCTCTAAAAAACCCTTCACCTTTTATAAACGTTCCTGAAGCAATATTTTGGTCAAAAATATTGATATCCATGACAGATTTGTCTTGGTTGTCAATATCTGCTTTGGCTACATACCACTCATAACCATCAAGTTTTGAATCTAAAAGAATATCATCGCCACTATCTGTACTCACCACAAGGTCAAACGGACCAGAGACGCCAACGACATGTGCACGATAAACACCAACTACAGGAAGAATTTCATCATCAATATCCATACAGGATGTGAATGTAAGTGCAAAAATGCTCGATAAAAGTAATGCTCGTATCATATTGGTTCCTTTTTTATCATAACTATTCTACACCCTACTTTGTGACGCAAACATGGTCGCTTTAATGATACTTTAACGCGAAAAACCCCAATTGTTAAAGATGTCTTATGAAAAATAGATATAAATATGTTCTAAAACAACCTTGACATTCTATCAATCTTACATCCTTCTCTGTTATTCACTTGTTAAGTATTGTTATTTATCATAAATCTTTTCGGTGTAGCGATTAAATTTGGGATTCTAAAAATCAATCATTGAACATTAATTATATAAAATGGCTAACGATATTTGGTGTATTTGCCATCATATCTATCTTTTTAGTTCAGATTTTCTGGGTTAGACAGGCATTTACTATTTCTGAAAGTCAGTTTGAGCAGTCTGTAAATGGCGCATTAAGACGAGTTGCCGAAAATATTGCCATAGATACAAAAACTGATTTTCAGCAAAATAATCCAGTTATAAAAATCAACCCTCGTCAATATATCGTAAATGTAAATAGCGAAATTGATGCAGAATTGTTAGATCATTATTTGACAAATGCTTTAGACTATTTTCATATTGATCAGGATGTGGAATACAGTATTTACAGCTGTTATGACAAAACTATGGTCTATTGTAATTACATCCAAAAGAAAAAACCACAAAAAGAATTTAGTACTCCTGAACTGCCCAAATTTGAAGGGGTTGATTATTACTTTAGTGTGAATTTTCCACACTATCCTATTGTCTCGCTCAATAATATTCCCATGTGGATGATTACATCTGCTGTGTTGAT
>DAOLFJ010000014.1:0-32952 GCA_035326365.1 Saprospiraceae bacterium
TCATGCCTAGGATAACAGATTCTGCAGCTGCTCCACAACCTGCTCCGATATCCCAACGATTTTTACATCACCGATAGAACCATCTTTTTCTACAACGAACTGAAGAACAACACCTCCTTCTACTCCATTTTCTCTTGCGATAGCTGGATATTTTAGGTTTTTGTAGATATATTGAAGCATCGCAGCGTCTGCACAAGATTTTTTCTCTGCTTCAGTTGCTTTGTCTTCACAACCAGGGAATCTTGGCATTTGCTCTACTACTTTGAATATTTCTTCTTCCACTGCCTTTGGTGGTGGTGGTGGTGGTGGTGGTGGCGGTGCTGCCTTTTGTACAGGAGCTTCCACTTGGGTTTCTTCTGTAACTTCCTGATTTTCAAATTTTGGTTGATCTTCTTCGATCACTTCAGTATCAGGTACTTCCTGAATTACTGGCGGTGGTGGTGGTGGTGGTGGCGGTGGTGGTTCAGCAGTACGAGGGATATCTACTTCCAACTCCTCTTCTATAAAGAGAGCATCATCTGGAATATCGATAACCTTCTCATATGTTGTCCAGCTCATCGTCACTAAGGCAATGGCTACTGCTGCAGTCATACCGAAATTAAAGAAACTACCTGAATTTTTGAAAACATCGACTTCAGGGAATTTTTTTGAATTAAGGAGACTTGACTTTGCACTTGTATTGGCTGCCGAAAGTTCTTCAGCACTATACTTCCTATACTTCGATTTAAAGTATATGATCAGTCCAATAGTCAGCAGTATAAGTAATAGGAAGAACATTCCTACTCCAAATCCTGAAACTTCTAATTCTTTGAACATAAGCGGTTAATTAATAAATTTTTTAAACAATATCATACCTAAAATTGAACCAATAATATTAGCTAAAATATCAAATAGCTCAAAAGATCTACCATTGGAAAGGTAAAATTGACAAATTTCCATAAGAACACCAAAGGAAATAGAAAAAATTATTGGAATATTTTTTAAATTAATACTTTGTCTTAATCCCATACTCCAAAGAAAACAAAAAACAGCATAAAAACCAAGGTGAGCAAATTTATCCAACCCAGGTAATTCCCAAATGTTAATGGAAGATGCTGTTCGAGCTGAAATCAATGACAACCAAATTGTTATACATGTCCACAAAACTGCCAATTTTAAATATAAATGGTCACTCAACGTTTTGAGCTTGTTTATAAGATGCATAACATTTAATTTTTGGTGTATAACATTGATTATTTTTATACTTTTTCTGAAATAAAGTTAGAAACTACCGCATCACATGATTCATCCCAATTCAAAAGTTCGACATTTTCAATTTTATTTATTAGTGTTGTGTCTAGTGGCACGGTGACTTTAATATAGTTATCTGTAAATCCATTCATCATCCCTTCTACGCTAGAATGTTCAAACAAGACAGACCTGATTGTTCCTAAAAATGGAGCAGTAAATGACATCCTTTTTTTGTGGGATAAAATTCGAAGCATTTCATTGCGCTGTCTTCGGATTTCCATTGGAACCACATCGCCCATTTCAGCTGCCGCTGTATTTGCACGTTCTGAATACGTAAATACATGTAAATAAGAAACATCCAATTCATTCAAAAAATGGTACGTTTCCATAAAATCTTCATCGCTTTCGCCAGGAAAACCTACGATCACATCTACGCCGATACAACAATGTGGCATCATAGATTTTATCCAAGATATTCTTTGGGCATAGATGTCTCTTTGATATCTTCTTCGCATCGATTTTAAAATTTTATCGCTGCCTGACTGAAGTGGAATATGAAAGTGTGGTACAAATTTCTTAGACTGTGCTACGAAACTTATAATTTCTTCTGTCAATAAATTCGGTTCTATAGACGATATTCTATATCTGTCGATTCCTTCTACTTTATCAAGTTCTCTAATTAAATCTACAAATAATGCTTCTTTTTTTGGTTTTGTTCCTTCTATTACATCCGTTCCATTGCCAAAATCTCCTAGGTTTACACCAGTGAGGACTATTTCTCTTACACCGAGAGATACGATTTTATGGGCATTATTCAATACATTTTCTATAGTGTCACTTCTGCTACTTCCCCTTGCTTGAGGTATGGTACAAAAAGAACATTTGTAGTCGCAACCATCCTGAACTTTTAGAAATGATCTTGTACGATCACCAAAAGAAAAAGAGTCAATAAATACATTTGCTTCTTTGACTTCTCCAGCAATAACCATCCCTTTATCTGACGAACTAGATATGGTGTCTATATAATTAAGGATATTAAATTTTTCTGCGGCACCTAAAACTAGATCTACGCCCGGTATTTCTGCTATTTCTTGCGGTTTTAGTTGGGCATAACAACCTACAACTACAACTTTTGCTTGAGGTGCATATTTTAATGCACGTCTTACTTCATACCTACATTTTTTGTCTGCAAAATCGGTCACTGAACAAGTATTTAAAACATAAATATCTGCTCCTGTTTCGAAATCTACGGTGGTGTACCCATGATTTTCGAAAGACCTTCGAATACCAGAAGTCTCCGAGAAATTTAATTTACAGCCTAATGTGTGAAAGGCTACCGTCCTAGGTGTTGCCATATTTTAAGTGTTAATGTCTACTGATTACCTACCCATTATTTTTCTTTGGTGGATCTTTTGATTTATCAGTATTGGGTGAAGATTTTTGATCGGGATTCTTTTTGGTTTCCTTTTTCTTTTGATCTATGTCTTTTGATTGATCTTCTTTTTTTGTATCTTTAGAAGGTTTTTCTTCTTTAATATCTTCCTTTTTTACTTCACCTTCGATATTATCTAATTCTCCACCTTCAGGTTCTTCTGTTGGATACCCAAATTTTTCTTTGACAATGTCTCTCATATTCTTAAAGCCTGAGCGTACAAGAGAATCTTTGTAAAGCGTGTCTTGCATTAGTAGATTAAACGTATCTGGAGAAATACCTATTCTGAATGGACATGCTACTAAGTCATTTACCTTGGGGTCAAAAACAAATTTTTCTTGCGTCAGCTTAGCACTTTTAGCGTCAATAGCAACAGAATACCAGAAATTGCCCACAATCGGCAAAGCCATAGCAGTACCACTACCTAGATTCATTGATCGGAATCGCACCGCAGGACTCGGGCCGCCAACCCACGCGCCGGTTACTATTTTTGGGTTGTATGCTATAAACCACCCATCAGAGTGATTCTGTGTCGTACCTGTTTTTCCAGCAAAATCGCCATGAGGTACAAACTGGCTTCTGAGATTATTTCCCGTACCATAGACAATAACTGATTGCATCATCCTTGTCATGGTAGACGCAGTTGTAGTGTCCATTGCCACTACATTTGGCCCTAATGATGGATTGGTTTTTACCAATTCTTCATAGTCATATATGACTTTGCCGTATCTGTCTTCGATCTTTAGTATTGCTACAGGTTCAGGTCGAATGCCTTTATTTGCTAGGGTGCCGAATACCTTCATCATATCATAAAGTGAAATATCTGCTGCACCCAGAGAAATTCCAAATTCGCGTGGCAATTCAGATGTTACACCCATTTTTTTGGCTAAGTCAATTGTTTTTTGGATGCCTACTTTCTCAATTAATTGTGCAGCAATGACATTAGTGGAGTATGTAAGCCCACCTACCATAGAGTACCATCCACCATAGCTTGCATCCGAATTTCCTGGTGACCAATCTTCTATTGTAACTTGTTGATTTCTAAAGAACTGACATGGTTTTAGACTGTCTTGTAATGCAGCAGTATAAACAATTGGCTTAAAAGTGGAACCTACTTGACGTTTACTCAATATATGGTCGTACTTAAAATATTTAAAATCAGTACCTCCGACCCATGATTTTATGTGTCCATTTGTATGATCCATAGCCATAAATCCACAATTCAAAAGTGTAAAATAATATCGTACACTGTCCAAAGGTGACATAGTGGTTTCTATCTCAACAGGCGTTTTGTCCCAGCTAAATATTTTCATGGGTACAGGTACGTTGAATATAGAATCTATATCAGCATCGGAGTATTCTAGTTGCTTTAGTTTTTGGTAACGCTCACTCCTTTTTACTTGCTCATCTATCCACTTATCGTCTCCCCAAGGTTTTTCTTCGGTGTAACCTTTCCAATGTTTTACAAATTCTTCCTGGAGATAAGACATATGCTTAAATACGGCGTCTTCGCCGTGTTTTTGCATCCTGCTATCAAGTGTTGTAGTTATTTTAAGTCCATCCGTATATAATCTATATGGTGTTCCGTCTTCCTTTAGAATATCTTTTAGAATATTGGGAAGGATTTTGGTACGAAGATATTCTCTGAAGTAAGTACCTGTACCATCATTATTCCCAATGTCTTCATGAATTGCAGCTCCCAAAGGCCTTGTTATAAGAGAATCATACACTTCAGGTTGGATGGCACCTGCATCAATCATTGACGAAATTGTGGACATCTCTTGCGATTCAAACCTAAAGTCTTTGTTTTTCAACATTTGACTTAATACTAAATTTCTTCTTTCTTTAGAGTCGTTAGGATTTCTCACAGGATCTAAAGCTGTGGTAGCTTTTAGCATACCTATGAGCGTAGCAGCTTCATCAGGTGTAAGTTGTTTAGGTCTTTTATTATAAAAATATCTAGAAGCTTCTTGAATTCCAAATCTATTACCTCCAAAAGGTACCGTATTTAGATACATGGTTAGTAGCTCTTCTTTGTTGTATAGTTTTTCTAGTTTTATAGAAATGATATTTTCTTTGACCTTATTGATAAAAATACTAAGTCCAGGAATTTTATAATTTTTTCTAGGGTAAAGGTTTTTTGCCAATTGTTGACTTAAAGTAGATCCACCACCACTCTGAGTATTAGTTGCAATGCCTTTGAAAACCCTCATCCACGAACGAAGGTCAATACCGCTATGCTCAAAAAATCTCTTGTCTTCAATAGCTAATAAGGCCGTGATTAAGTAAGGAGAAATACTGTCAAGCTCAATAGTTGTTCGGTTTTCTGTGTAATATTTGCCTATCATTACACCATCTGAAGTATATATTTCTGAAGCATTGGCATTCTCTATTTGTTGTAATTCTTCGGTGGAAGGTAATTTTCCGAATGCACCGAAAAGTGCTAACAAAACAATAAATGTAATAGAGAAAACTCCTACCATTAGGATGCCAAAAAACCATTTTATGATTTTGGATTCTCTTGGATTTCGTTTACAATATACATCCCAACTATGTGTGATAGGTGAGACAAATTTTTTCCACCTTGCTACATAAGGTGACGAAAATTTTGAAATAGGTGTTGTAATCGGGCTAAAAGCACGACTGACAAAACTTGAAATTTTATGAATACTTCCCTTTATATCGATCATCTCATGAATTCATTGGAGTGCAAAAGTACGATTTCTTATACAACAAACGAACATTAATTATCATGGTTTGGTCTGCTTTTTATTTATTTTTTAAGATTAAGTACATGTCTACCAACTACATATGTGAAATATTTGTTGTGAAAACACTCAGAAATATCACTATTCAAAATCTCATAGCCCATGGATTATCATAATTATAGATAAAATATTGATGTTGATATTATTTTTTATCTAGTTGAGACTTTTAAAATGCGCTTAGGTAACACTAAATCTTAAAGTTGTAAAACAGTCATGCTTTCAATCTTTTGAACCATAAATTTCTAAAGTACTGTGATCTTTTAAATTTGAGCAGTTTTACTATCAATGACCTTTACATCATGATCAGTAAGCGTTTTGATCTTGTCTACATTATCTGTGATCATTACTATAGAATCAATTTTTAAGTCCTTTATAATAAACGCAGCGCCTGCATAGTCACGTGCATCTGACCGGAATCCTGCTGCTTCATATGCTTTTGATTGCGGATATCCTAGGTCTTTAAATACTTTACTTTTCATTAGAGCTAGGTGACCATTACCTTTGCCTTCTTGATCAAGTAGGATGATTATGCCTCGACCTTCAGCTTGGATAAGTCTTTGAGCATTATCTAATTGAGATTGGCAATCACAATCGATATTGTTAAAATAGTGTCCATAAATACAGGTGGAATGAACCCTACACAAAACATTTTCAGATCCTGAGATATTACCCATCGTAATGGCAATGAAGTTGTTTTGACCATCACCATACAAGTGTTCCTGAAATTTTCCAAACTTGGTATTTATTTCACTTTCTGCTAATTTGGATATGTTTTTAGTGCTCATATTTATGAATGGTCTAAAAAAAAGGGAAATCTATATTAGCATACAGATTTCCCTTGATATGAATTAAAAATTAGATATATCTTATTTTACCAACCCAAAATAATGGCAAAAATCAACGGTGCTACAATGGTCGCGTCACTCTCAATGATAAATTTTGGTGTGTGGATATCAAGTTTGCCCCAAGTGATTTTTTCATTAGGTACAGCGCCTGAATACGATCCATAACTCGTGGTACTATCACTCACTTGGCAGAAATATGACCAGAACGGAATGTCGTGCATCTCCATATCTTGGTACAACATTGGTACGACACATATCGGGAAGTCACCTGCTATTCCTCCACCCAACTGGAAGAATCCTACACCTTTGCCACCACTATTTTTTGGATACCAATCTGCTAGCCACATCATATATTCGATACCACTTTTGGTCGTAGAAGGTTTTAGTTCGCCTTTGATACAATAAGATGCAAAAATATTTCCCATGGTACTATCTTCCCATCCTGGTACGATAATAGGAATATTCTTTTCAGCAGCAGCAAGCATCCAACTATTTTTAGGATCGATCTCATAATATTGTTCTAGATCGCCACTTAACAACATTTTGTACATAAACTCATGTGGAAAATATCGCTCACCTTTTGCTTCTGCATCGCTCCACACTTGGATAAGATGTTTCTGTAACCTTCTGAAAGCTTCTTCTTCGGGAATACATGTATCAGTCACTCTATTGTAGTGGTTTTCTAACAAATCCCATTCATCTTGTGCACTTAGTTCACGATAATTTGGTACTCTTTTGTAATGAGAGTGCGCCACTAGATTCATGATATCTTCTTCTAAGTTTGCGCCTGTACAGGAGATGATTTGGACTTTGTCTTGTCTGATCATTTCAGCGAGTGATTTGCCCAGCTCTGCGGTACTCATTGCACCAGCAAGTGTGATCATCATTTTGCCACCCTCATTGAGATGGGCTACATATCCATCTGCTGCATCGATCAGAGCCGCTGCATTAAAATGCTTGTAATGTGTCTTTAAAAATTCAGTAATCTGCATATTATTTTATGTTCTAATATTGAGTAATATTTGTATTAAAAAATGTTTGACATTTAATATCCAAGTATTTTGAGCATTTGGTCTACGGTTTGTTCCTCTCTGTAGAGTCTATCTACCATATTACCTTTTTCATCACGATCTATGATGATTTGTTGTGGAGATGGGATCAGACAATGTTTAATACCACCATAACCACTGATGGCATCTTGGTAAGCCCCTGTATGGAAAAAGCCTAGATACAATGGTTCTTCTTTCTCAGGATTATAAGTCGGTAAGAAGATTTCTTGGTTCATATCTTCAGAATTGTAATAATCTGAGTGATCACAACTGATACCGCCTATACTTACCCGAGCATATTCATTATCCCACTTGGTGACCGGCAGTAAAATGAACTTTTCGAAAATAGACCATGCATCAGGAATGGTATTCATAAGACTATTATCTATCAAGTACCAAAGCTCAGAATCATTTTGTTGCTTCTGCTCCAGAACTGAAAAGATAATCGCGCCACTTTCACCAACGGTATATTTGCCAAATTCTGTAAAGATATGCGGTTCGTCTATGCCTTCTTCGGTACAAACTTCCTTGATATTCCTTACTAACTCATTTATCATGTACTTATAATCGTACTCAAATCCTAGATTGTTGCGTATAGGTAAGCCACCGCCAAGATTAATTGAGTCCAAACTTGGGCATATTTTCTTAAGCTCGGCAAAAATCTTAAGTGCTTTGCGAAACTCTCCCCAATAATACAAGTTATCTTTTATACCCGAATCCACAAAGAAGTGTAGCATCTTCAGATGAATTCTCTTTTTTCTAGAGATTTTGGTTTTGTAGAAATCTATGATGTCTGCGCTTCTGATACCCAGTCTAGACGTGTAATAGGCGGACTGTGGCTCTTCATTTATCGCCATTCTCAGTCCGATCGTAACATCGCCTTTTGTCTTAGCATAAATTCTATCCAACTCCAACTTACTATCAAGTACAGGAATAACATTTTCATATCCATCATCCATCAAACCAACAATTTTATTAAGGTAGTCTTCGGTCTTATGGCCATTTTGTATCAAAATGGTTTTTTTACTGATTTTACCTTTTTCGCATAGGATTCTTACTATGTCGATATCAAAAGACGATGAGGTCTCTAGGTGTACATCATGCTCAAGTGCTTCTTCTATTACATGCGAGAAGTGACAACATTTAGTACAATAACAATAATAATAATCACCTTTGTAATTATTTGCCTTCATGGCTTTATGGAAAAAATTCTTTGCCTTCTTGATCTGATCACCTATTCTCGGTAGATAAGTCAGTCTGAATGGAGTACCATATTTGTCGATAAGATACTTTAATGAAATACCATGGAAAGTAAGATTACCTTGATTAAGGTCAAATCCTTCCTGTGGAAAATAGTATGTCTGATTAATTAATTGAAAATATGTGTTCTTCATTTAAAGGCATAAAGTGGGTTTTGTGTAAAAAAAACGACACAAAGAAACGATATTTACTCATAATTATTAGCATGTGGGCACAAAGAATTATAAACCTTTGGAATATTATTTGAATGATTCTAAAATAGGTGAAACATTTTCTGGAGTGAATCCGTCTTTTTAAAGTTCTGATTAGTCAGGTTGTGATTGTCGTTCGGCTAGTTTTATGGTTATTTCATGAAATAAATCACGACTTTATTTTACTTTTGTCCATAATTAAATAAATCTAATGTATATGAAACAGTTAATTTTTACTTGCATTTTATCTTTTGTCGGTTTGTCATTCTCTGTCAATGCTCAAGAAAGCGATACTGAAAAACTTGAAAACCTAAAATATTACTTGTCGTCTCTCAAGGATAATGCCCAGTCGATGAGATATTATACAGATTCGACAAAGATTTTATCATTACTTGATCAGTTAGATGGGATCACAGCAGCATTAGAAACTGAATTAAATAGTATTGTTCTTCCTGAAGTTGAACCAGAGTTTGTTAATCAAGAATTGGCAGAAACAACAACAGAAGAAAAGGTTGAAAATCTAGAAGACTATTCGACTTGGCCAGAAACAAATGATGAAGGTCAAAACAATGATGGTAATGATAATATAGGTATTTCAAAGTATATGCCTTTTAAGAATAAATTTAATACAAGTTTTGAAATACAGTTTGGTATCAATGCACTTCAACAAGGGAATGCTGCTCCAACAGGTGTCTTATCTCCGGAGATAAACCCAGGTGGATCATGGTATTGGGATTTTGCCATCACTAGGAGAGCTAGACTTGGTGGTAAAGACAGTAAAGTAGCTTTAAATTATGGTATCAGTTACCTTAAAAACAGATTTAAACTGGAGAATGATCTTAGATTGACAGCTGTTGATGGAGTTCCTGTATTCCAAGAAGTGGCTGACCTAAAAGATAATCCTAAACTTAACATTGGATACTTAAATGTACCACTTAGCTTGAGTTTTGCACTTTCTAAAAAAACAAAGTTGAAAGTTGGCGGCTATGTAGGTTATAGAGTGCATACCGTACAAAAGTTTCACTTAAAGACTCAAAACGAGAAGATACGCGAACAAAGATATGCAGGTTATGAATTGAATGATTGGATGTATGGAGCGACGGCATCACTTGACATCTCGGGGTTTGACTTGATAGCAAGATATAATTTCTCAAAGTTATTCAAAGATAACCCAAATTATGATTTTAATACATTTATGATAGGTACGTCTGTCAGTCTGTTTTAGGAAATAATATTAAATAGAATTAGGCCCTTAGATTATTTTATATTTTCTAAGGGCTTTTTTTTCAAATCAAATTGCAATAAATGGTCTAACTTGTGGCGTTTTATAGGATTAAATCTTAGAATGTCTTTATTCAACAATAACAATTATTGGAAAATCATATTGATGATATTGGGTAGCGCCATTTTGGTGTTGACAATTTTATATTCAAATTTTTTGGCTGATAGTTTAAAAAAAAATGAAGAGAAAAATATAAATATCCTACAAGAAGCGCTAAAAGAAATTATAAAAGCAGATCCTGATAGTGAGCAAGATCTGACATTTTTAACAAATATAAGAGACTCCTTTCCTCTGCCAATTATATACGAAGATGATTTGGGTGTACTTGAAGGCCATAATTTTAACGAAATTGATATGGCTGATCCTGAGTTTCTAGAAAAGAAGAAGAAAGAATTTCTCGATTCAGGAGGTGTGCCTATAGATGGAACAGGATATGCGGCTAAAATTTATTGTTTTAATTCCCCATTATTAGGTTATATAAAACTATTTCCATTGGTCCAAGGGCTGCTAGTGGGTTTATACATTGCGCTAGGTTATTTTATTTTTAACTCATCGCGCAAAGCAGAGCAAAATAGAGTCTGGGCTGGCATGGCCAAAGAAACTGCACATCAATTGGGTACGCCTATTAGTGCCATCCTTGGATGGATAGAATATCTAAAAGATAGCTATGCAGACCAACCTGATCAAATAGATGTACTAAAAGAACTCACTAAAGATGTAGATCGGCTAGAATTGGTTGCTGATCGTTTTTCTAAGATCGGTTCTGAACCTGTTTTACAATCTTCAAATGTTTACGCTGAATTAATAGAAGTCAAGGATTATCTACAAAGACGGGCATCTAGAAAAATAGTTTTTAACTTCGATGCGCCAAAAGAAGAAATTTTTGTGATGATCAATAAACATCTTTTCGCTTGGGTGATAGAGAATCTCATACGCAACTCGCTCGATGCTATGGATGGCAAAGGGATCATCTCATGTAGGGTTTATAGACAAAATAATTATGTATGTATTGATTTGTCAGACACAGGTCATGGCATACCTCCCAATAAATTCAAATCAGTATTCAAGCCTGGATATTCGACTAAAAAACGTGGTTGGGGTTTAGGGCTTTCACTAGCTAAAAGGATTATTGAAGAATACCACAGAGGAAAAATCTATGTCAAATCATCTAAACCTAATGAAGAAACTACCTTCGGGATATGGCTCCCTGTGACGGGCTAGCCTTCTGCTTCTATTTGCATCAATGTCCTGAATGCCACATACCTATTGGGATATCGATCGCTGTGTTCTTTTTGAAGTCGTTTGGCATGTGCCATTTGATATTTGTTAAATATATCGATATCAGTTGCCACATATTGGATGGCAAATCCCACACCATGTTCGTCATCATCACCCAAAATGCGGGTTAGTCTGTATGATTCGAAGCAGTCTGTAGACATGACATCAGGAATATGAACTGTAGTCATCCACGCAAGCCACTCTGTGTGAATAGCTGTTTCTACCTTTATAGTTACATTATATAAGATCTTCATACTGTTAAATTTCGTCTCCTCTTAATACCCTAAATCTTCGTCTAGCTTCTACTGCAAAAGTGCTTCCACTGTAATCCACAAAGAGCTTTTCGTATAATACTTTTGCTTTTTCTGGTTCATTGAGACTTTCTTCATACAATTCTGCTAGTTCGAATATAGCATTATCAGCACGGATATCTTCTGGATATTTTTCGATGATGGTCTGATACATGGTGATCATCTCATCTGTTTTTCTTTGTTTTTTAAATATCTGAGCCTTTGTGTAAAGAACATCATCATCTAAGCTGTGGTCAGGGAAAATAATAGCAATAGAATCCATTTTAAGCAACGCTTCTTCAAATTTGTTTTGAAAACTCAGCAAATCTGCTTGAGCAAACATCTGAAGTGTCACCTCTGTAGTATCCATGCCTAGATTATCTAATATAAAAACGGACATGTCTATTGCGTCGTTGGATATCAACTTGGATGTAGCACCTTTGAGTATCTTAAATTGTTCTTGTGCCCACTCAAAGTCACCTGCGTAGTAAGACAACTTCGCATTTCTATATCTAGCAAGTTCGCCCATATATCCTTCTTTAAAGTCTTTGTCTACTTGGCTGAAAAGGAGACTCGCTTCCCATCTTTCTCCACTCATCAAGTAATAATCCCCTAGAGAGAGTTTGGCTTTTGCGATCATATCAGGCTGTAAACCGCCGAATCTTCTCAATTCTTCTAAGATCATAATAGCCGTATCAAGTTCATTTAAGTAAAGACCTTCGAAATCGGCAAATTCTTGCATTAGAGTAGCTGTCTGAGTATTTCGTCCCATATCATTGAGAAAAGAAACATATTCAGCTTTTAATGATAGTAGATCTTCCTTAGTATAATTATAATTTTGGGTAACCTTGGCTTTTTTGCTATTGAGTAATCCTCTTTTCGCATCTAGATAATAACTAGTGTTCCGTCCATGATTTGTAACTATATACTGATAAGCTTCTATGGCTGTATCATAGTCCTCATCCTTATAAGCTATGTCGGCAAGTGCGTAGACCCTATTTCCATTTTCTTCAAACTGTCTATCTAGAGCTCTAGCTTGACGCAATGCTTTGCCATACTCTTTTTTCTGGACAAAAGACCATTGTAATAACTCTCCGTATGAAATGACATCTGGTTTTTCTTGGATTTTTTCATAAAGTTGTCTTTGGAGCTCTACATAATCTCCTTCTGCCAAAAATCGCTGTAAACTTGTCTGTACATTTAGGCTATTTTGCTCCTTCTCTACCGTAATCAGGTAGTATTTAATCATGTTTTTGGTGTCTCCAGATCTTCTGTATAAGTCAGCAAGATTGTACACATAAAGATCTTTTACATTGGCTATTTTTTCACCTTTAAGATAAGTCTCAATGGCTAGATCGTATTTAGCAAGATTGGTAAATGTAGAAGCAAGGTTCGAAATATTGGATGGGTCAGGATTGAGGTTGTCTACAGCCTTTCGATATTCTTTGTTGGCTTGTTCAGTCATACCTTGTCTTTCTAACAGGTTGCCTTTTGAGACGTAGAGTGAGACGTCAGTTGGGTCTTTTTTTAATTCATCTTCAATGATCTTAGTGGCTTTGGTATAGTCTCGAAGATCAACTAGGCATTGGATATAAAGATTAAAATAACTTTTATTTCTGGTATTTTCACGATACAAAGCTTCGTAAAGCTGTGCTGCTTTTTCATACTCCCCAGAATTATAATATTCGTTGGCAAGTTTATATTTCTGAACTTGAGCATCTGTGGCAGAAACCACAAAGACTAGAAGTAGGATTGTATATAAAATTCTTTGAAGACCTATCATTTTGACCTAATTTTTCTTACGCTAAGGTAATAACGCAATAATAACACTTTTTTTGTGCACAATGTTACATTTTTTATTTTGTCTTGATTGACTTTTGTTATCTACAATAATAAAATACTATTGTTCACCTATAGTGTTTGTTGGTAAAATAATCTTTTTGTAAAGAAATGAATAAAAAAAGTATATACATTTGCGGCATAATAATCGATTAATAATAAATGCTCTATAATATCAATCCTACTACCACCGAAGCGTGGCGCAAACTTGTCTCTCATCAAAAATCAATGGAAGATGTGCAGATGAAGACACTTTTTCAAGAAGATGCTGATAGATTTACTGATTTTTCTTTGAAATTTGAAGACATTCTTTTGGACTATTCCAAAAATATTCTGACACAAGAAACCATGGATTTATTGGTTCAACTTGCACAAGAATGTAAGCTAGATTCAGCCATAGAAGCCATGTACTCAGGTGAAAGGATAAACGTAACGGAAAATAGGTCTGTGCTTCACACTGCACTAAGAGACAAGTCTGATCGAGCCATTAAAATAGATGGGAAAGACATAAAACCTGAGATTGATGCAGTATTGCACAAGATGAGATCATTTACAGAAATGGTGGTATCGGGACAATGGAAAGGATATACAGGGCAGTCGATCACAGATATTGTCAATATAGGAATAGGAGGTTCAGATCTCGGTCCAGTGATGGTCACAGAAGCATTAAAACCATACAAGACACACTTAAATGTACATTTTGTATCAAATGTGGATGCCACACATATAGCAGAAGCTACAAAAAATCTTGATCTGAGTAAGACACTTTTTTTGGTGGCATCCAAGACATTTACTACACAGGAGACAATGGCCAATGCCTATACAGCAAGGCAGATGTTTCTAGATTTGGCAGGAGATGAACAACATATCAAAAAACACTTTATTGCACTATCTACAAACAAAACAGCCGTAGAGAAATTTGGTATAGATCCAGCAAATATGTTTGAATTCTGGGATTGGGTAGGTGGTCGATATTCGTTGACTTCAGCTATTGGGCTTTCTATTTCTTTGTCTATTGGTTATGATAATTTTGACAGTTTGTTGAAAGGATTTCATTCAATGGATGAGCACTTTAGAACTTCACCTTTTGAAAAAAACATGCCTGTGATACTAGGATTGATAGGTATATGGTATGTTAATTTTTTTGGATCGCAGTCAGAAGCAATCTTGCCATATGATCAGTATTTGCATAGGTTTGCGGCATATTTTCAGCAGGGAAATATGGAGAGCAATGGAAAATGTGTGGATAGAAATGGTCAAGATGTAAATTACCAAACTGGACCAGTCATTTGGGGTGAGCCTGGGACAAATGGTCAGCATGCTTTTTATCAACTCATACATCAAGGGACACAATTGATACCTTGTGATTTTATAGCACCTGCAAATTCACAAAATCCGATAGGCAACCATCATACTTTGCTTTTGTCCAATTACTTTGCACAAACTCAGGCGCTCATGCAAGGAAAAACAAAAGCCGAAGTGATCGCTGAATTTGAAAAGTCAGGTAAAAGTCCCGAAGATTATATGCATTTGGTGCCATTCAAAATTTTTGAAGGTAACAAACCTACCAATTCCATCTTATTTAAAAAGTTAGATCCAATGACACTTGGACGAATGATTGCTTTATATGAACACAAAATATTTGTGCAAGGTATCATTTGGAATATCTTCAGTTTTGACCAGTGGGGCGTAGAGTTAGGTAAGCAATTGGCAGGAAAGATTTTGCCTGAACTTGAGCATTCAGCAGAAACATTGTCATTTGATAGCTCTACCAATGGACTTATCAATATGTGGAAGTCCTATCTAAGGTGATTGACAAAACAGTTATTGTTAAAACTTTTACCTTATTTTATCAACAATCTTAAGATTACTGCATTTCTAAACCAAATAATAAAACATAGATGTTTCTAAATTATAGGAAAACGATCATTGCTGCGTTTATAGTTCTAGCGGGATTGAGTGGGTATTATGTTACAAAGTTAAAATTCAGTTTTCAATTTGAGCAGTTTTTTCCTGTAGGTGATCCAGACCTAGAGTTTTATAACAACTTTAAAAAGGACTTTGAGTCAGATGATAATTTTTTGCTGATAGCTGTTAAGAACAACCCATCGGTTTTCGACTCCGTTTTTTTGAATAAATTTCATGAGTTTGGATTAGAAGTACGGGAGCTACCATTTGTTATAAAATCTCAATCCCTTACCCAACTAAAATATCCTGTAAAAACACCTTTTGGCATATCAGCAATTCCATTTATTCATATAGATGAGCCTGATAAATATGAGACAGATAAAAAAAATATTCTATCAGATGAGAGATTTGTCTATAATTTGATAGATAGTACAGGTACTTCATTGGTGATTGCTGCCAAAACTACAGAAAATATCGGTCTTGATGATTCTAGAGTTTTAATGGACGCTTTGGATTCATTAAAGGCTAAATATGGTTTTGAAGCCACACATACTTTGGGGAGAGCAAATTTTCAACGGGATTTAGTGGATTTTCAGAAGAAAGAAATGCTTTTAGCATTTATATCGTCCATAATATTGGTGACCTTTTTTATGGTATTGATCTATCGAAAGCCAATTGGGATTTTAATTTCTTTAGGTAGTATTGCTTTAGGTTTGTTGTTGTTTATGGGTTTATTGGGCTTTATTGGTGCAGAACTAAATGCAATCTCGGCACTTTTTCCTGTTGTCATGCTTATCGTAGGCTCATCAGATGTGATACATATATTTTCGAAGTATGTAGATGAACTTTCAATGGGGAAAGAAAAGCTAGAAGCGATGACTATAACAATAAAAGAGATAGGTTTAGCTACATTTCTAACATCTGCCACTACGGCTATTGGATTTGCGTCTTTACTTGCATCCAAACTTAAGACCATCCAACATTTTGGTATTTATGCAGCTATAGGTGTATTGGTAGCTTATGTTACAGTTTTGTTTTTTACGACATCGCTTTTGTCACTTTTTGATAAGAATCAGATCATAAATGAGACAAAATACGCTTCTAAGTGGACCAAACATCTAGATAGAATATATATAGTTAATATCACTCAGCGTCAAAGAATTTTTATGGCAGCTATTGGATTTTGTTTTATTTTTATATTGGGAATATCAAAAATTACCACTAATTATAATATTGAAGACAACCTTCCTGTTGGAGAGCCAATCACAAATGATTTTAAGTTTTATGAAAAACATTATGCAGGTTTTAGGCCTTTAGAGTTTGCAATATTTGTGCAAGATACAATGAGAGTTGATGATTATTCAGTTGTCAAAGAAATTGATAAATTAGAGCAGAAAATTAAATCATCGGGAGTTATAAAATCCACATTATCCTTGGCAACATTTTATAGAAGTATAAATAGGATGAATAATGCAAATGTGGATAGTGCTTATTTATTTCCCAATACCGAAGAAGAATTCATTGAATCTAGACGATTGTTAGAGCGAATCACTGGAGATGATGCTACTATTCTGGTTAGTAAAGATAAAGCAAAAACAAGGATATCTAGTAGGATTTCAGATATTGGTACTGAAAATATAAAGAAATTAGGAAGAGACTTGGACACTTGGGTAGATAACAATATTGATACAAATATTATTTCTGTAAAAAGAACTGGTACTGGGTTAATTCTTGACAAAAACTCAGAATATGTGACTAATAGTCTACTGAAAGGTCTAGGTTTTTCCATTATAATCATTTCTCTAATGATGGGTTTGATGTTTAAGTCTTTAAGGATGGTCATAATAGCTTTAATACCGAATTTGCTACCATTATTATTTGCAGCAGCAATGCTTGGATACTTTAGTATTGAGCTAGAGGCAGGGGTATCAATTATGTTTGCTATTGTTTTTGGAATAGCAGTCGATGATTCCATTCACTTTTTAGGCAGATATAAATTATGTTTGAATGAAGGGCTGAGTAAGGAAGCTGCTATAAGGAAAACGCTTCATGATACAGGGAAAGCGATTATTTTTACAACCATTATATTATTTTTTGGCTTTTTCAGTATGTTTTTCTCTGTATATCCCCCGACATTTACTGTTGGTTTATTGATATCAATCACTCTGGTAGGGGCATTGATTTGTGATCTATATTTATTGCCTGCATTGATCCTGAGGTTTACAAAATAGATTTTGGGTTAACCATTTATAATAGAATTATTCTTGTTAATATACAAAAAGCATAGCTAAGCATGATTCACCCATTCTCAGCTATGCTTCATATAAGACTATATATAAAACCAGAAACTAACTTCATTCTTAAAAATAAAAAGAGCATTTGGTTGATGACCAATTTATATGTCTCTTTTTTGAAAATTGCTAAACGAATACATCTTGGTATAAAATCGGACTTGGATACTCTTCTTTGAAGGCACATCTGATGACATCAAAAGCAGTGACTACTCCTTTTAATTCATTATCCAAATTGACCACAGGTAGCGTTTTAAAACGTCTATCTGCAAATAATTCTGCGGCTGTACCTACCTTATCTTTTGGTGTAATACGAGCAACTTTCGTAGTCATCACATCTGATACATGCATATCTGTGCCATGACCTTCTCTAGATGCTTTCCATAAGTCGTAGGAAGTAATCATTCCTACCAACTTTCCATCTACTACTACAGGTAGTTGTTGGGTTTGGGTTTCAAACATTAGAGATGCTACATCATCAATGGTTTGCGTAGGACTTGCGGTGACTGGATCCTTAGTCATAATCGTGCGGACTTCCTGATTCATCATGTCTTTATATATTAAAGGGTTAAACAATATTAATATAAAACAAAAGCGAAGAAAAAGGAAAAAACATTGGAATAAAATTCCGATTAATGCTATAACGCAAAACGATTATAAAAAGTTAGATGAAGTGACATTTTTTTTAAAAAAAATTATTTGCCTATCACATATATGCATGGGCGTTTATGATAGATATCCGTCTTTTGTTTCTTCCAATCCTTAATTTTCATTTGTTTAATGTCTTCTGAAGGGCCATTTATATCACAAGCAATACAAAATTTGGTTTGGTCATTTAGTGTAGCTAGACATGTTTCGACCACAAAACCATTTCTATAAGGTGTTTCCATAAAAATCTGGGTCTGACCTGTTTTCTGAACCTTGCTTTCTAGTGCTTTTAATTGTGTGATGAGTTCCGGCTTCTTATTTGATAAATAACCATTAAATGCAAAATCCTGACCACCCAATCCACTAGCCATCACCGCTAGTAATATCGATGACGGTCCTATCAATGGTGTGACACGAACACCATTTCTATGTGCCCAATCGGCAACTTCTGCGCCAGGATCTGCTACTCCAGGACATCCTGCTTCTGAAATTACGCCTATATTCCTACCAAAAATGTTGGATTTTAAAAAATCTTCATTCTCTGATATGTCAGTGGTAATTTCATGGATGACAATTTGCTGCATTGGCATAGGGTGACCGGCTGCTTTCAGAAAATGCCTGGCTGTTTTTGCTCGTTCTACAATAAAATGATCTGTCTGATGAAGCCAAGTCAATGTTTCTGCCGAAAGACTTTCTATTTTGCCATCAACAATCGGGCAAGGGAAAAGAATAATATTACCTTTCAGAATCATATGTTCATTTTAGTTCCCTTCGTAGGATTTTACCTACATTTGTTTTAGGAAGTTCATCTCTGAATTCCACTTCTTTTGGGATTTTGTAGCCGGTAAGATTCTCTTTACAATAAGCGATGATTTCATCTTTTGATAAGGAACTATCTTTTTTGACTACAAAGATTTTTACCACTTCTCCTGATTTTGGATCGGGTATTCCTACTGCTGCCGCTTCCAATACTTTTGGATGTGCTACTACGACATTTTCAATCTCATTAGGATATACATTAAATCCACTTACGAGAATCATGTCTTTTTTACGATCTACGATATAAATGTAGCCATCAGCGTCCATCTTGCCTATGTCGCCAGTGCATAACCAACCGTCTGATGTGATTGTTTTTTCGGTTTCTCCAGGTTGGTTGTAGTACCCTTTCATGATTTGTGGGCCACGACATTGGATCTCACCGATTTCTTCAGTTGCCATTATTCTGCCTTCATCATTTACTATTCTTACCTCTGTAGATGATACAGGCAAGCCGATACTTCCTTGTTTTCCAGTACCATTTAGCGGATTTACAGATATTAAAGGTGAAGATTCTGTCATTCCAAATCCTTCCGTAAGGTTGCACCCCGTGACATCTTTCCATCTATCAGCCACTACTTTTTGGATCGCCATGCCGCCACCTACAGTAATTTTCAATGAAGAAAAATCTGCACTTGCAAAAGATGGATGATTGAGCAGAGCATTAAATAGCGTGTTTAGCCCCGTCATGAGCGATATCTTATTATTGCCAAACTCCTTGATGACGGATTTGATGTCTCTTGCATTAGTCACTAATACATTGTGTGCACCATAACTAAGCATAGCTAGACAGTTGACCGTAAATGCAAAAATATGGTACATGGGTAATGGAGATAATGTAATTTCTTTGCCTTCTACAAGATCATTTTGCATCCAAGTCCGGATCTGAACCATATTGGCCACAAGGTTTTTATTGGTCAACATGGCACCTTTAGAAATGCCTGTCGTACCACCAGTATATTGATGAATGATGACATTGTCTGAACAATTTGAAAACTCTTTTATGGTAAATTTTTTACCTTCATTTAAGGCATGGTGGAAATTGACGGTATTTAATAAATTATATTTGGGAACCATCCTTTTTACATGGCGAACCACTATATTGACCAATGTACCTTTTATACTTCCCAACATCTCACCTACGCTAGTGACAATGACAGTATTAATTTTGGTTTTTCCAATGATGGATTCAAGATTTGAAGCAAAGTTTTCCATGATTATGATGGAATTTACACCACTATCGTTAAACTGATACAACATTTCCCTTGGTGTGTACAATGGATTCGTATTGACTATGATCAAACCAGCCTTTAGTGCTCCGAATACTGCTATCGGGTACTGCAAACAATTTGGCATCATGATGGCAATACGATCACCAGGGTTGAGTCCTCTAGAATGTAAATATGCTGCAAATTGGGTAGATAGCTGATCCGTTTGCTTATAAGTAAGTCTCACACCCATACATTCAAAAGCATAGTTGGTGCTATACTTTTGGAAACATTCATTTAGAAAATCAACGAGTGTTTCGTATTGATTTGCATCAATATTTGCAGGAATTCCCGGAGGATAATGCTTTAACCAAGGTCTCTCATCCATTTTTTATTGCTTTAATTACACTCAAAGTTATAACTTTTGGGTCAAATTCCAAAAAATTATCATCCTAAGGGAAAAAATTAGCTCAGCTATTCGCCTTCCATGATTTTTTCTTGTTGCTCTATACTTTCATCGTGGATAGATTTGATAACACGGGTGATAAATTCTTCACTGAGACCATTCTGTGTGCCACGTTCTATAAACTTAGACAATACTTCTTTCCATCTTTCGCTCTGTAGGATGGTCATGTTATTCTCTTTTTTATACATCCCTATTTCACGTGCTATTTTCATTCTAGAAGCTAGGATTCCCATTATTTCTTCGTCTATCATGTCTATTTCCTTACGAAGGCGATCGAGTTTTGTCTTCTCTTTCAGATCTTTAGGGTCATATTCACGGATGATGAGGTCGCTTATTAACTGTCCATAGACTTCTGGCGTTATCTGTTGCGCGGCATCACTCCATGCGGTATCTGGTGTGATGTGTGACTCAATCATCAATCCATCAAAATTAAGATCCATGGCTTTTTGAGCCACTTTGTGGAGGAGATCTCGTCTACCAGTAATGTGGCTTGGATCATTGATCATCGGTATTTCAGGCATGGCAGTTTTGAAATCTATAGCTATCTGCCATTGTGGTCGATTGCGATAAATTTTTTCTCCAGCTGATGAGAAACCTCTGTGAATGGCACCTAATTTTGTCAGTCCGACTTTCTGAAGACGTTCCATACCACCTAACCAAAGTGCTAGATCTGGATTGATCGGATTTTTTAGTAAAACTGGGATGTCAATACCACGCAAAGCATCGGCTATTTCTTGCACAGCAAATGGATTGACCGTTGTACGTGCACCGATCCACAGGATATCTACACCGAATTCAAGACATAACTCTACATGTGATGTCTTTGCCACTTCTACGGCTACAGGTAGTCCAGTGAGTTCTTTGGCTTTTTGTAACCATGGCAGACCTTTGGCACCGATACCTTCGAAAGCTCCTGGGCGAGTGCGTGGTTTCCAAATGCCTGCTCTTAGTACATCAATTTTACCTGTTTTGGCAAGTCTGACGGCTGTTTCGATCACTTGTTCTTCAGTCTCTGCGCTACATGGACCTGCAATGAGAATTGGTTTCTTTTGGTTTTCAAATAAATTTACCATAACACATTCATTTTTAGATTCTTATTAAAATTACACACTTATTACTTCAATATTCTTTTTATATCATTACTTCTTGCCATCAATCTTTCGGTCTCTTCGATATCATTTTCACTGATTTGGTGTCTGAAATTCTCTAAATGGACGATATAGCTGTCCAATGCTTCAAGAAGATATTTTTTATTTTTGCCAAAGATTGCCGACCAAGTTTTGGGATTACTTTTTGCCAATCTTACGGTGCTCTCAAATCCTGTCCCAGCTAGATCGAAGATTTGTTTTTCGTCTTTTTCAATATCAAGGACTGTCAGACCCAACATAAATGAACTTACATGTGACAAATGCGAAACGTAGGCCAAATGTTTATCGTGTTCTTCTGCAGTCATAAAAGATGTCACCATACCGAGACTTTCGAATACTTTTAAGGCCGATTCTAACGCATCTTCATCAGACTTTTCTGGTTCTGTAATGATGTTTTTTTTATTTTGAAAAAGTCCTTTTAAGGCGGCTGTCGGACCAGAGAATTCTGTTCCCGCAAGTGGATGCGCAGCTACAAATCTACTTCTTTTTGGATGCAATGAGATAGCATGGCAAATTTCACTTTTGGTAGAACCCACATCAATGACTGTTGTTTTTTCATTGATTAGATTCAGAATATTTGGCAATATACCTTCGATTTTATCCACAGGAATGGCCAATATCACAATGTCAGCCACTTTTAGTCCTTCTTCAAAAGAAACTATTTCGTGTACCAAACCGTGATCTAATGCTAGTTTTTGATGAGATTCGGACGCATCTACACCATAAACTTTTACGTTGAGTTGAGACTTCAGATCTTTGGCTATCGATCCGCCTATCAATCCTAAACCTATGACCGTTATCTTCATAATCCTAGATTTACAAAACCAGTTTGAATCCTATATAATGCGGCATTCATATCTTCTACGGGACTGCAAAGCGAAATACGTAGATATTGATCTCCTTGAGAACCAAATATATGTCCTGGAGTGATGAAGACTCTAGTTTGGTACAATATTTTATTTGCCAAAGCTTCAGAATCTCCTGCATTTTCAGGAATTTTTCCCCAGACGAAAAGTCCAGCACCATCTTCTTGGAAACTACAGCCTAATAAAGACATGATATCACAGGCCGCTTTTTTGCGCTCAGCGTATTGGTTATTTAAGGCATCAATCCAGTCTTGACCAAGATTGAGGGCAACTGCGGCCGCTTCTTGGATAGGTTTGAACATACCAGAATCCATGTTACTTTTGAATGTCATAATGTTGTCAATGTATGGTTTAGCACCCACGACTGCACCTACACGCCAGCCTGCCATATTGTAACACTTGCTAAGTGAGACGAGTTCTATGGCACAATCTTCCGCACCTGCGACATTAAAAATACTGATTGGATGATCAATGAGAATAAAAGCATATGGATTGTCGTGGCAAATGAGAATACGATGTTTTCTAGCAAAATGGACAAGCTTCTCAAAAAAATCAAGGTCCGCTTTTGCACCAGTAGGCATATTGGGATAATTAATCCACATCAGTTTTACATTGCTCAAATCTTGTTTTTCAAGTGCATCAAGATCAGGTTTCCATCCCAGATGTTCAATTAATGGCATGTCAATGGCAACACCACCGGCTAGTTTTGTGCATGTGGCATAAGATGGGTAACCGGGATTTGGTACTAACACTTCATCGCTAGGATTTAGGAAAGACATACTCACGTGCATGACACCTTCTTTAGATCCGATAAGTGGAAGAATCTGGGTATTGGGATCTGGATGATAGTCGAAATGACGGCCATACCAAGATGAAAAAGCATTTCTGAGAGACGCAATTCCCTTGTAAGATTGGTATTTGTGTGCGTCTTCATGTGCAAGAGCATCCACAAGTTTGTCCGTTACTGTCGGGTGAGGTTTTAAATCGGGGCTACCTATACCAAGGTTTAGCACAAGTGCGCCACCATCTTTGTTCATGGCATCAATTTCTGCCAGCTTCCTAGCAAAATAATAGGTAGTCACATCATTCAATCTATTGGCTGCTGTTATGATCATGCTATTATGGTTGTATTAAGTGAATGTTGTTTTTCGAGAATGGAAGAGATGTCGGCACTTTTATAAATACCTGTTTCATCGTATTCAAAGGTCAGTTCTTTAAGATCTTCTTTTAATCCTAAGTATTGGTCCATGTGGTCAAACTCTATATCTAAGTGAAAAAAATATTCTCTGAAACTACCTACTACGGGGAAAGACTGAAGTTTGCTCATATTGAGATCATGGTGTTGGATGACTTGGAGTACTTTCAGCAGCTGACCTTTTTTGTCCTGAACTTTAATATAAATGGATGCTTTGTTTGCATCTGTAGGTGGAAGTGATCTCTCTTTTGTTACGATAAAAAACCTAGTATAATTTGTTTTGCTCGTTTCTATACTTGGCTGTAGTACTTGGAGACCGTACAACTCTGCTGCCACTGAGCTAGCAATACAGGCTTTGGATACCTTTTCTTTATCTGCCACAATTTTTGCACTTAGGGCGGTGTCTTCTGATTCGATAAGTTTCCAATTTGGGTATTTGCTTAGGAATTGTCTGCATTGATTGATGGCCATAGGATGTGAAGCAACTTCTTTGATGTCTTCTATGGATGCTCCATTTATTGCCAATAAGTTGTGTTTTATTCGAAGGTAAATTTCACCACTTACCCAGAATCCATTTTCTCTCAGGATGCGGTAATTTTGTAGAATAGTGCCAGCAATTGAGTTTTCAATAGCCATGACAGCTACATCTGCTTTACCGTCACGAAGCAAATCCGCAAGTATATCAAAGGAGTCCGCAGGTATCAAAGACATAGCACTACCTGGCCAATATCTTTTGGCTGCTACATCGTGAAATGATCCAGGATAACCTTGGATGGCCACTTTTAATGTTTTTTCGTTGCTCATAATACTTAAATCTTAAACGGTTAAAACGAAAAAAGGAGCCTGTTTTTGCAACAGAACTCCTTTTTATTTTTGACACATATACAAACAAAAGTCCTGCTACTCTATTTTAAAATAAAAGTACCAAAAATAAAATGCCGCAAATGTGGATTGATTCAACTTCATGGCACAAACTTATACTATGCAGATTTAATAACCAAACGAAAGTCTATAAAAAGTTTATTTTGGTAGCAAAAAGACTAAAACTGCTCTTTAAAAGGTATGAATATTTGGAAATTGGATAGTATAAAAAATATTCACAGCCATGAAATCATACATCTTGAAATCGTGATTCAAGATGCTCTTCATGTAAAATAGCTAGCGGAATCTATCTATATTTGGCACATTCCGCTAGCTATACGAATAGATAGTCAGCGGAATCTATTTTTTTTATGAGATTCCGCTGGCTATTTTGTATGCAATATATATTTAAGCACTTGATATACAGTTAAATAAACTTATTCTATCCTTAGTTTAACCCACGTTTATTGAGTAATGGTTCTATACTAGGTGGTTGGCCCCTGAATTTGACATAAAGGTCCATTGGGTCTATGGTACCACCTTTGCTGAGTATATTTTTTCTGAAAGACGATGCTGTTTCTGCATCAAAAATACCTTTCTCCTTAAATAGGGCAAAAGCATCAGCATCCAGCACTTCTGACCATATGTAACTATAGTATCCCGAAGAATATCCACCTGCAAAAATATGGCTAAAATACGTACTTCGATATCGTGATATAATCTCAGGCATTAAACCCAAGTTTTCAAAAAACGAATCTTCAAATCCAGACACATCATCTACATCAGCTTGACCAGTGAAAGTATGGTAAGCCATATCTAAAAGTGACGCGGCTAGATATTCTACAGTGGCAAATCCCTGACCGTACTTGCTGCTTTTGTCCATCTTTTTTATGAGTGATGCAGGTATTGGTTTGCCAGTGATGTGATGGAAAGCATAAGATTTAAGGACATCAGGTTCTGCGGCCCAGTTTTCCATTATCTGGGAAGGTAGCTCTACAAAATCCGTGGGTACATTTGTTCCAGCAAGTGTAGCATAGTTTACGTCTGAAAGTAATCCATGGAGTGCATGTCCGAACTCATGAAAAAATGTGATCACCTCATCGAAAGTCAACAAAGAAGGTAACTCTCCAGTAGGTTTTGTAAAATTACATACAATAGAGATGACTGGCAAAACTCGTTTACCACCTTCCTTTTTTTGCTCCACAAAACTCGTCATCCATGCGCCACCTTGTTTACTCTCTCTTGGGAAAAAGTCGAGATAAAGAATACCTGTCAACTTACCATTGGACTCTCTGACTTCATATACGTGAGCATCTGGGTGATAAGTGGGAAGTTCTTCATTTCTAATAAAATTGATACCATATAGTTTATTTGCCACATCAAAAATCCCTTTCTGCACATTCGAAAGTGCAAAGTATAGCTTCATTTCTTCTTCGTCGATGTCGTACTTCTGTTTGCGAAGTTTTTCTGCATAATATCTCCAATCGAAGGCATGAAGCATAAAATTATTGTCTTCTTCGAAGATCATTTTCTGAAGATCACTAGCTTCATTTTTAGCTATTTCTATTGCCGGTGACCATAACTTTGTCAGCAATTCTTGGACTTGATCAGGAGATTTTGACATTTGCTCTTCGAGTACATAATGCGCATGACTTTGATACCCTAGCAAGCTAGATTTCTTTGCCCTGAGTTGTACCATTTCTTTTACGATGGCATTATTATCATTTTTGTCACCGAGATTTCCTTTATTTGTATAGGCGGTCCAAATCTCTTTGCGAAGCATCCTATTTTCGGCGTATTGGAGAAATGGTATCACGCTAGCGTTTTGCAAGGTGAAGACCCATTTTTCAGGCATATTGTGAGATGCTGCTGTATCTTTTGCAGCCGAAATGATGGAAGATGGAAGGCCTGTGAGATCGTTTTCGTTATCGATGATGAGTTGGTATTCATTGGTGGCGGCCAGTATGTTTTTACCAAATTCTAGACTTAATACTGTCAGTCTTTGGTTGATATCAGCTACTTGTTTTTTGTCTGTTGCTTTTAGATTTGCGCCATTTCTAACAAAAGTTTTGAAATATACTTCTAGCAGTCTCAGTTTTTCACCAGCGATTTTTTGTTGTTTTCTATTTTCCCATACAAATTTGACCTTTCTAAAAAGGGCAAGATTCATAAATATCTTATCATTATGTGCAGACAGTTTTGGCGCTATTTTTTGCATGATTTTCTGTAGCGACGCACTCGTATTTGCGTAAGAAAGATTGTAAAGTACGCCCGCCGTTCGCTTTATGATTTGTCCAGAATTTTCTAACGCTTCTATGGTATTTGCAAAATCTGGTATGGCGGAATTGTCTATGATATCCTTTATTTCGCTCTTCTGCTGAGTTATACCTTGTGTAATAGCGGGTGCAAAATGGCTATTTTTAATAAGATCAAATGGTGGAACGCCATATGGCGTAGTAAATGGAAACAAAAATGGATTCATAAAGGATGATAATTTATGGTGTTGTAACTGATTTGGTGTGGGAATGGTTCAGAAGTGCCTACCAAAAACAAAAAAAGCCGCAAAACAATACTTGCTTTACGGCTTTCTATATGATAAATGTCCTATAATCTTACTTCACAAACTCCAAGCTTCTTGCTATAAAAGCTGAAAGCTCTTCGCCTTTGAGCATGTTTTGGTTTAATAGTGCTAAGTCGTGGAGATAGTTGGCAAAATCTGCTTTTTTATCTTCACTTTTCATCTTCACAAGTTTATCAGCGATGAGTGGGTGATTGGTGTTGATGACGACATTGTGACTATCTGGAAACATACCCATATCCATACCTTGCATAGCTTGCATTTCTTTCATCCTACGCATAAATTCTGGCTTGGTGATGGTCACAGGATGATCTGTCGGTGACAATGGTTTTAACTCTATGTGGCCCATTCCTAGGTTTTTCACATTATTGGTAAAAATGTCTTTTACCTTGTCTTGATCTGCTTGACTAAGTACGGATTCTTTTGTTTCGTCTTTCTGTACAAGGTTATCAGGCGTGTCAGAATCCACACGTACGAAGGTGACTTCATTGCCTTTGTACTCGATGTGTTGCATGAAGTGATTGTCTATGATGGTGTCCATCTCTAGCACATCATAACCGTAATCTTTTGCTGCCTTGATGTAACTGTGTTGCGCTTTCGGATCATTGGCATACAAATAGATCAATTTATTGTGTTTGTCTGTTTGTGTCGCCTTTACTTTTTCCTTGTATTCTTCTAAGGTGCTGTGTGCGCCGTCAAGATTTTTAAGCAAAGCAAATCCCATGGCTTTTTCATTAAATTTCTCATCAGAGATCATACCATATTTCACGAAAGTGCTGATTTCTTTCCACTTATCTTCATAAGACTTTCTATCCGTTTCGAAGAGAGACTGAAGTTTTTCAGATACTTTTTTGGATATGTAGGTATTTATTTTTTTGACATTGCTATCAGATTGAAGGTAACTACGAGATACATTCAGAGGAATGTCAGGTGAGTCGATCACGCCGTGGAGAAGCATCAGGAACTCTGGCACTATTTCTTTGACATCATCTGTGATAAATACTTGATTGCTATATAGTTGGATTTTATTTTTTTGTACTTCAAAGTTATTGGTCAATTTAGGGAAGTACAAAATACCAGTCAGATTAAATGGATAGTCAATATTTAAGTGAATCCAGAATAGCGGCGGCTGGCTGAATGGATGCAACTCGTTGTAAAACTTCTTATAATCTTCGTCTGTAAGATCAGCGGGTTTCATCTTCCAGATAGGGTGTGGATTATTGATGATATCATCCACTTCTGTTTTGATTTCCTGTTTGTCTTCGCCTTCTCCTTCCCAAGTAGATTCCGTTTTAGTACCGAATTTGATTTCTACTGGTAAGAATTTACAATATTTATTTAGCAATTCTCGGATACGACCTTCTTCGAGATATTCTTTATTTTCATCATTGATATGGAGAATAATTTCTGTACCACGTTCTGTTTTGTCATGTGGGTGAATGGTATATTCAGGATTACCATCACATGACCATATGTTTGCAGGGGCGTCTTTTTTATAAGATTTTGTGATGACATCTACTTTATCAGCCACCATAAATGCAGAGTAAAACCCTAGACCGAAATGACCGATGATGGTTGCGTCGTCTTTATATTTAGAAAGAAATTCTTCTGCTGACGAGAATGCCATTTGATTCAGGTATTTGTTGACTTCATCTTCTGTCATACCGATACCTTTATCGATGATGTGGAGTGTTTTGTTTTCTTTGTCGATTTTGACTTCGATTTTGATATCACCCAATTCATCTTTCATTTCGCCTTTTTGAGCTAGTGTTTTGATTTTGGTGGTGGCATCGACTGCATTGGAGACCAATTCTCTCAAGAAGATCTCATGGTCTGAATAAAGAAATTTTTTGATGATTGGAAAAATATTTTCCGCTTGTACTGATATATTACCTTTAGACATAATTAAAACATGATTTGATGATGAATCTATTATAATAAAAAGAAATTGGTTTGCGAAAAATATTGATTTTAATTCATTAAAAATGTGCTATTAAAATTCAAAATTTTTGAAAACCAATTTACTTAAGGTATAAGTCAAAGTTTATGCCATCAGCATTTTAATGACATTTTGACAGCATTTTTGACATAATTATCATATTTTGTTCAGTTGAATTGGGCATCTTGGCAAATAAAACTTGATCTGTTCAATAAATTTTATCGTTAATGCATCTATTTGAACTCTATTTCGTTTTAATTATTTCATAAATATTTTCGACAATTAATGATAGTAGCAGGATTTACGTTCATACGCAATGCCATAAAATATGACTATCCCATCATCGAGGCTATCCATTCCGTTTTACCACTTTGTGATGAGTTTGTTGTGGCTGTGGGTCGGTCTGACGATAATACCTTGCAGCTCATTCAAAATATTGGTGACCCTAAGATAAAGATTGTTGAGACAGTTTGGGACGATAGTTTGCGGGAAGGTGGTCGAGTCTTGGCTGTGGAGACTGATAAGGCTTTTCAGGCTATCAGTGATAAGGCTGATTGGTGTTTTTACATCCAAGGCGATGAAGTCGTTCATGAAAAATACCACACGACTATCTTGAATGACATGCAAAAATATAAGGATGATAAAAGGGTAGATGGCCTATTATTTAAGTATCGACATTTTTATGGATCTTATGACTATGTAGCGACGTCTTCGGGTTGGTATAAAAACGAAATCCGGATTGTTAGGAATGATAAAAGTGTATATTCTTTTAGAGATGCTCAGGGATTCAGAATAGGTGATGATAAAATGTTAAGGGTGAAAGCTATTGACGCATATATCCATCATTATGGTTGGGTCAAACCACCTGTAAATATGCAAGCAAAACAAGAAACTTTTCAGAAGTTGTGGCACGGTGATGAATGGGTAGAAGCTAATGTACCGAAACGAGATGCATTTGATTATTCTGGTATAGATAGGCTAGCGAAGTACGATGGTACACATCCTGCTGTGATGTTGGACAGAATAAAACGACTCAATTGGACCTTTGACCATGATCTGAGTAAAAATAAAATCAGCTTCAAAGATAGATGCAAAGAATGGGCAAATAAATATTTTGGCCTAGATTTTAATTATAAAAACTATGTGAAGGTATGAGGGTAGATTAAACAATTTTTTCGTCTTAGATAAGGTAAATATTGTATCTTTGTTAAATTAATTTGTGGAATTAGTAAATTACCAAATTATGAACAGATTTTGATGTACATTTTATGGTTTAGAAGTATTAATACCCAAGCATGAAGCTAAAACAATTGCAAATAACAAATTTCAGACATCTCAAAGATTTAGACTTTGACTTTACCTATCAATCTGGTGAAAGAAAAGGTCAGACCTTGGATAAGATTTGTATCATTGGGCAGAGTGCTACGGGTAAGACTAGTATATTGGAATTGGTGAAAGAAAAAACCTTTAATAATTTTAGTAGCAAAATGAAGCAGTATTTTGATGGTATTGATTCAAATTTACAATTTGAAAATGAACTTGAAAATTCAAAGATACTGTGCTTTTCATCAGAAATTCTTAATGACATCAACTTTCAAAATTTTAAAAAAAGCCTTAAGCCAGACAAAGAAGTTTTTAGTTTAGCAACAAATGATAAGGTAAAGGAAGTCACAAAAAATATATTAGACAAAATTGGTGAATCTGTAATTGATTTTGACAAATTAAATCTATGGAATGAGATTTTTCAACCATTTGTAGCTTATCAAAACAATTTCTTGAATGTAGTAAGTAACAATATAGATTCTCAAGAGTCTTACCAAAAAATTATAGAATGGAAGGCCAAAAACCCAAGTCCCATAGAGGATCTTAGCGAAAAATGTATAAATCCTGTTTTTTCTAAGCTTAACTTGGAAGTTGACACAAAGGATACCACATCCTTAATCGTTTTAAAACCAAAAAATTCAGAAAAAGGTGTTCCTGCCAATGTTCTAAGTACGGGCACTAAACAATTATTACTCACTGCTCTGCCAATCTATGCTTTGTCCAATGATCAGCACATCATAATGATAGACGAGCCGGAGAGATCGCTATATCCTGATATCCAGATTGGTTTGATAGATTATTATCGAGGATTAGCACCCAATGCACAATTTATTGTTGCAACCCATTCACCATTTATCGCAGCAGCTTTTGAGCCTGACGAAAGATTTATTTTGTATTTTGATAATAATGGAAATGTACAGGTCAAGCGAGGTAGCTCGCCAAGAGGTGATGATCCTAATGATATGCTAGTCAATGATTTTGGACTTCAGAGTATTATTAATAATGCTGGAGAAGCGATATGGAATGAATACCTAGAGTTGAAACGAAAGATGTTGTTTGAAAATGATAAAGCATTAAAAGCAGAATTATTAGATCAAGTAGAAAAATTAGAAGAAGAATACAATTTTTGATGGAAAATGAGAAGGCAAGTTAAAAGTCAAAATTCAGAAATACAGCAAAAAGGTTTAGTTTATCCAAATAATAGGACACAGATTGCCAATATATTATTTGCTGAACAAAAAGGATTTTGTGCTTATACAGAAGAATATATTGAAAGAACAGATGCAGAAGATATTGAACATTTTAATCCTACACTAAAGGGGACAGATGATGATGGATATGAAAATTGGTTTCTTGTTAAACATCAATGGAATAGTGAAAAGTCAACAAAATGGGAGTAATGCCAACCAATACTTCACCCAACGGCAGATGACTTTGAAGAAAGAATTGTTTATACAGATGGAAATTATTTTGCAAATCCTGAGGACAAACATGCAGATAACTTAATAAAACTTCTAAATCTTAATGATCAAATTTTAACTTCAAACAGGAAAAAATTTATTAAAAATAAAAGAGATAAATTTGTACAGTTCGGATTTGACCTTACAGAGCATTTCACAAGAAAAGCAACTGAAGATCCTTCTTCATTGAAGTATTTGAGAGCCATCAATGAAGAATTTGATGTTGATGTTTGGTCGTTAATTCTAACACCAAACATCACAACCAAGAAAAAAAGGTAAACCAAACACTTCCCCATTCTTTTTTCTCCCAATCCACCAACAAAACTTTTAACAAAAATTCTTACCTTTGCACTCATTTTTAAATCGACGATTACAGTTTTACCTATTAAAAATTCTGAATCGTCCAAAGGGTAGTGAATATGGCAAAGTACAATGATGATCTTAAACAACTCAATCTTCCAGAAATAGACCGAATCATCCGTCAATTTTGGGAAGAAAACGATATTTTTAATAAAAGTGTCCAGCAAAAATCTGTTGACAATAGCTTCGTATTTTATGAAGGTCCACCTTCTGCCAATGGTAAACCTGGTATTCACCACGTGATGGGTCGTGCAGTAAAAGATCTTTTCTGTCGCTACCAGACCATGAAAGGCAAACGGGTAGAGCGTAAAGGCGGATGGGATACCCACGGACTTCCCATTGAACTAAGTGTTGAGAAAGAACTCGGCATCACCAAAGAAGATATCGGTACCAAAATATCTGTGGATGAGTACAACGCAAA
>DAOLFJ010000015.1:0-32860 GCA_035326365.1 Saprospiraceae bacterium
GATCAAGTTACTTATGGAATACAGGAGCAGTAACACCTTCTATCACAGTTACAGACGCAGATACTTATTCAGTAGTAGTAACGGATGCGAATGGTTGTACAGCAAATGCTTCAAGGGTACTTACTGTAGGTCAAGAAGTGAATGCAAGAATAAGTGGAAATACCAAAATTTGCCTAGGTGCAACGTCTATCTTTACTGCTTCTGGTGGACAAACATATTTATGGAACACTGATGAAACAACAAATTCCATTACAGTCGCAGAAAATGGTTTATATTCTGTTTCAGTATATGACGCTGCAGGATGTTATGATGTGGCTTCATTATCATTAGAGGTAACAGACAGATTAGATGCGCCATTTGATGTGGTTGCTGATAAAGATCCTATATGTTTGGGTGATACAGTTACCTTAACTGTATCTGGTATTGATGGCGCAGTATTTAATTGGTCATCATCTTCAGCAAGTTCTGGTTTGCAAAATGGATCATCTGCCGAAAGCATAGTTATTCCTACTGCTCCGGGCACGTATACTTACACTATTACACAAAAGTTTGAAGCTTGTCAATTAGAATCCCTTCCTATCGAAATCACATTGGTCGTTAATGATTTACCAAGATTTAATATCGGAAGTGACACTACTATTTGCGAGTTGGATGGAGGTATTATGCTATCTGTGGATGGATTTGACAATGTAGTTTGGAGTGATGGTACAGAAAGAGAAAATATGTTTATCCGCTCTAAAGGTAAATATAGTGTAGAAGTTACAGATGATCATGGTTGTATGTCTTCAGATGAAATCACGATTAAAAATTTCTGTTGTAGAATTTATCATCCTAATATTATTAGTTTAAGTTCTACGTCAGGCAACGATCAATTCAGCATGACAGAAACAAGTTGTGTGATAACATCAAAACTTTCCATTTACGATAGATGGGGTAACATGGTTTATCGTTCTGACAATGGTTTAGAACCTTGGGATGGAACCTACAAAGGCCAACCCGTAGAAATAGGAGTGTATGCCTTTATCTTTACATACACTGCATTAGATGAAGATGATAATTTATTTGAAGATGCAGTTAAGGGTGATGTTACTGTAATTCGATAGACAGAATTCAATATAACAAAAAAGCGAAATATTTCAACTTGAAGTATTTCGCTTTTTTGTTTAGAGATTTATAATACTACTTACTATTTTCAATCAATTTTTGTAAAAATTGAGACGCAAAAATAAAGTCATGAAGTACTTCGTTTTTACTGATTAAAACTTCATCCTTACTTCCTTGCCAAGCTAGTTTCCCTTTTTCTAATAGACAAATATTTTCGCCTATTTCCATGACGGAATTCATATCATGGGTATTGATGACAGTAGTAATTTTATTATCTTTTGTAATATTAAATATCAATTCATCTATAGTAATTGATGTTTGTGGATCAAGACCTGAATTGGGTTCGTCACAAAAAAGATATTTTGGATTTAATACAATTGCTCGAGCTATACCTACCCGTTTTTGCATCCCACCAGATATTTCAGAAGGAAATTTATTATTATTACCTTCAAGGCTTACCCTTTCTAAACAATAGTTCACTCTATCTTTTTTTTCCTTTAGTGTTTTTGTGGTAAACATGTCCAATGGAAATCTTATATTTTCTTCTATGGTCATCGAGTCAAACAATGCATTTCCCTGAAACAACATACCTACTTCCATTCTCAGTTTACGTAGAGATTCTTTATCTGCTGAGACCAAATTGATATCGCTGTACCATATATTTCCTGACGTAGGTTGAAATAATCCAACCAAAATCTTGAGAAGCACCGTTTTTCCCGATCCACTTTTGCCAATAACTAGGTTTGTTTTTCCTGCTTCAAAAGTAAAATCTATTCCTTTTAGAACGGCTTGATCACCGAAATTTTTAAATATTTTTTCTGCTCTTATCATTATCTTGCTTATGCGGTGAGGATCAGTGCAATAATATAATCTGCCAATAAAATCAAAATGTTGCTGTATACAACTGCGCGTGTGCTTGCTTGCCCAAGTTCTATACTGCCTCCTTTGACGAAATATCCTTGATAACACGAAACACCTGTCAAAATATAAGCGAAAACAAATGCTTTCACTAACATCATGATGACGTTATATGGTATGAAAAATGAACGAACTCCTTTAATAAATTCAGCAGAAGAAAATAATCCAGCTGGCACACTAGCTATATAAGCTCCCAATATTCCGATCAACGCAGCAGCACAAACCAAAATCGGAATCATTAATAAGGATGCGATAAGTTTCGGCAGTATGAGGTACGCTGATGTGTTGACACCCATGATTTCCATGGCATCTATATGTTCTTTTTGTCTCATTCCACCTATTTCAGCAGCCATATTACTACCGACCTTACCTGCTAATACCAAACATGTGATCGTAGGTGCTAGTTCTATGATGGTCATATCTCTGACAATATAACCTATATAATAAGCAGGAATAAGCGATCCTGCCATCTGATAGTAAAACTGGACAGCTGTCACAGCACCAATAAATATCGAAATTAAGAATACGATAGGCAGTGACCCGATGCCGATGTCATACATCTGTCGTACCGTTTCCTTGTAATACATACTACCGTTTTCTGGTCGCTTGAATATCTGTGCTTGCCAAATTACAAAGTTGCCAAAATGGTAAAAAAGGTTTAAATTCATGAAAATGTATTCTGAATGATAAGGCTCAAAAGTTTAAAGGCCAAAATTAACCTATTTTATTTATCCAAGACACAACAAATGAATATTACTTATGGTTTGAATGAAGATTAATAAATAAAACCATTAAATGAGCATGAGTTGTAATTACATAAAGAATGATGATTGTTTTTTATGCGAGTTCCAGATTATAATAAATAATAAATAAAAATAAACATATGAATACCGTCATAACAGGTGCATCAAAAGGCATAGGGAAAGCTATTGCATTAAAATTTGCGTCCCAAGGTCATAACTTAGCGCTTTGTGCAAGGAATGTCAGTGACTTAGATTTGTTAAAAAAAGAAATAAATACGAAGTATCCCAATATCAAAGTGTTTGTAAAATCTGTGGATATCAGTAAGTCAAATGAACTTAGAGCATTCGGAGCGGATGTAATTACTGAATTTGGTGAAGTCGATGCCCTGATCAATAACGGTGGTGTCTTCCTTTCAGGTAATGTTTTGGAAGAAGAAGAAGGTGTTTTGGCCGCACAGATTGAGACTAATTTATACTCTGCTTACCATCTATCTCGTGAGATTGTTCCTGTCATGATTCGCAAAGGAAGTGGACATGTCTTTAATATGTGTAGCATAGCGAGTCAAATAGCTTACCCCAATGGCGGATCATATACGATATCGAAATTTGCATTGTTGGGTTTTTCCAAAGTATTGCGCGAAGAACTCAAAGATAAAGGTATCAAAGTCACTTCCATCTTGCCAGGGGCTACTTGGTCTGCATCTTGGTCAGGTGTAGACTTACCACATGAGCGACTAATGGAAGCTGAAGACATTGCTGATACTGTATGGGCAGCATATGCTCTCGGGCCATCAGCTGTAGTAGAAGAGATTGTGATCAGACCTCAGTTAGGTGATTTGTAATAAATAGGGACTACTGAAAATATTGAAAACAAAAAAGACCTGAAAATTTACTTTACAGGTCTTTTTTTATAACTTTTTAGATTGCTTTTTGATTAATTACATCCCATATCTATCTTTGATGCTATATCGTTATTAGGGAAACACAAGCCTGATAGTACGCTTTCTGGTTTGTATCTAATAAGATTTGGATCTCTCAACCCATTTTTAACAAACTCTGTAAGGTCAGCAACTTCTTCATCTGTCAATCCTAACGGACGGATAAATGATGATAATTGGGAATCAGGCACTCTTTGGTTTTGTTTTACGCCTTTGTTAAAATAATTGACTACATCTTCTAATGTTTCCATGCTTCCTCCGTGGAAATATGGTCCACTATCTCCTAAGTTGTACAATTGTGGCGTTCTAAATTTGAACATATCTTCTGCTCTACCAGTAAAACCACCTCTTCCCATATTCCTACGGTCTGCAGGTCCTGTTTTTATGCCACCATGTTCGTAAAGGTCATCTACACCTAGTGCTTCAAATTTCATTGAACCTAAGTTGCGTTCAAAATGACAAGTATTACAACCAGCTTTGCTAAAAAACAAGACGGCTCCCTTCTTTTGTTGCTCAGTCATACCATATTTGTCGCCCTTTAACCATTTTTGGAATGGTGCTTGGTTTGTTATAACTTGTCTCAAATATGCACTAATAGCAAAACTTGCTCCTTTTCTAGAATATCTTTCTTCTTCAGACATATCAGGGAAAGCAGCATCAAACATCTCCTTATATCCTGCATTCTCAATGATTTCTTTGGTGTAATTCATTCTATGTGTTTTCAGACCTTCTATGTTTTGGCCTTCCAATGCACCTAGATTTAGACTATTGATTGCTGTACCGGGATCAAATACACCCCAAAGCGCTTCTGTTCCTACATTGTGGTGGTCAGAGCCAAAAGAGCCATTCCACATGGTATTTTCCACATAAGCGGTGTTTAATACTGCTAATGGTCTTGCCCCTTGAGCATCTATACTGTCATTGTGATAAAGTGGATATTTTAGTCTTGATTCTCCTTTGATACCGAAACCTACACCACCATCCGCAATTCCTTGCATTCTGCCTGGTCTGAAACCTGATTCAGGCACATGACAACTCGAACAAGTAAAAGTAAATTTCTGATCTTGTCTTTTAGATTCATTGGCAAAAATAGGTTCAAAGAATAACAACTTACCAAGAGCTATTTTTTCTGGCGTCAGTGGATTTGAAGGGGATTGAGGTATTTCTGATAGGTTTGCTTCATCGGGTAATATATACCTTTCGGGGTTCGGTATTAATTGATGCAAGTTTTTGTCGTAAGAAGTTAACTCATCATGTTGACAGCTAAACATAAACAGAAAACAACAAAAAGTTGCCAATATTAATAGGGCACGGTTCATAATATCGAAAATTTGAAATGTCGGGTGCAAAAGTACAAAAAAAATATTCAAATTCGGGTTTAACTTTGAAAAATTGAAATTCTAATAAATTTCTAAGTAATTTAGTAAAACACATATTTAACATCGAAAGAAACTACTACAATATGTAAAATTCAAATATTATATTATGATTTAATCAAATATAATACCAATAATTTAAAAAATCAGTGAAAACCATTAATATTTTTGTAAGATACCTGACATTCAGTGTGTTATATTGTGTATGTAAGTATTCAATGAATTAATATTTGTTAAGATTGTCCTAAGAATGTGTTAGATGTTCGAAAGGCTATTGACAAGTCATTTTAATACCCGTATTTTTATTGAAATTTTTAACCCATGATTATATTCACAATTGCCTTAATGATTCTTATCATGTTTGGAGATAAAATTCTCAAAGAGGCGTAAGAAATTAAAAAGGCTGTTACCTTCCCCCAGGTCAACAGCCTTTTTATATTTTATGGAATTTCTATTGTTGATTGTTCTGCTCTTTTAACTCAAAAGTGACCAATTTCCTCACAATCCAAGATATTAGTTTTTATTTATGGAATTTACCATTGTTTTAACTTCGGCTTCTGTAAATTCTTTTGAATTTCCCGCTTGGAAGGTTATTTCTTTGTCACCTTGAACCACAATTATACTAAAGTCATAGTTCCGTTCACCGACATCTGATGTCTTTTCATAAATAAATCCATTATCAAATTCTTCAATTATCTTTTTAAAACTAGGGTTGCTGGTGATTTCTTCTTTTTTAATGGATTTTAGTTTTTCTAAATCACTAGAGAATGCGTCTCCCATAAAGACTTGTACATCATATCCATTTGAATTTTTTATAGAAATATCTTCAAGTTTTCCTGCCCCTACTTTTGCCACCTTTACATCATCTGGAGCGTTTATACTATAAGGCACACCATATTTCATAAGGTCTAATGTATCAGGTGATGAAGTTTTTCTTCCATTTTGGCAACCGAAAATGGTTATCATAAGTGTTGCTGTGATATATATAAATAGTTTGTAAGACATGACTTTGATTATGTGTAATGAATAAATTTGAACTGCAAATCTAGCGAATTTATCAATGAAATAGAACCCAAATGATGTTTTGCCACCTTTTTTTGCCCAATTTTTTAATTTTTAGATAGCGATTTTTAGTTGTTATTTTATTACTTTTACACGTATTTTATAATTATTTACATAATTACTATCACAAAATCAATGATATGTGTAAAAATACATTTAATATATTAAATATAAATATATGATAATTGCTAAATTATGTTTTTTTTGAATAGAGATACTCACCGTAATATTGCATCATGAATCAGCGCAAAGAGTGAGATTCAAAATGGTGTCAAAGCCATTAAGATCAAAATTGAATATGAGTTTTAGTTAAATAAATAATGCAATAGCGGGTGAGATCCGAAGTTGCAGATGAGTTTTGGATATGTTTATGGGATTATAATTTGTAAATGGTCGCTGGGGGGCGACCATTTTTTTTTGCCCTTATATGATGAGATTACAAGAAACTACTAATAATGTTAAAGATATTTTTCACTAAGAATAGATACCTTCGCTAGGATTACGAATTTATTTTGGTTTCATTTTTACTCAAATGGAATGTAATTTAGATGTAAATCACAAAGTAGTTTTCAGATTTTTCATAAATAACTAAACAATCACAGTTTTTAACCATGATTGTCTAGCTAAGTTACTTTTTTATGCCATTCCTGTAGGCGCAAAGTTCATTGGAGGCATCATACCTGCTTCAGGATCTTCGATATTGCCAAACTGTGTTTCATATCTTTTGATATTATCTTGCAAGGCTTTCATAAGTCTTTTGGCATGTTGAGGTGTCAGGATAATTCTTGATTTTACCTTAGCCTTTGGTACATTAGGTACTAGTCTGATGAAGTCAACTATAAACTCTGAATGAGAATGAGAGATGATAGCTAGATTAGAGTAAACGCCTTCTGCCACTTCTTCAGATAATTCTATGTTGATTTGATTTTGGTTGTTTTCAGCCATTATTATTTATTTTAGATGATGCAAAATTAGGCATAAATGTTTACATCTTTAAACTATAAGTGCCATTTAATTAAAATTGGCTTGGACTTGCTCAATATTTTTTTTACCAAATACTTATTAACGAGCATTTTGATGATCAAAGATCCTTAATTACCATGTTTTAAAAATACTTTTTTATCTTTGCCATATTATATATATTAAAATTAAAATTCAAACAATATGGCTTTTAGTAAAATCAAAGTGGCCAACCCTGTAGTAGAGTTGGACGGTGATGAAATGACACGCATTATCTGGAAATTTATCAAAGACAAACTTATTCTTCCTTATCTTGATATTGATTTGAAATATTACGACCTTGGTATGGAGTATAGAGATGAGACCGACGATCAGGTAACCATAGATGCTGCCAATGCTATCAAACAATACGGCGTAGGTATCAAATGTGCCACCATCACACCCGATGAAGCGCGTGTAGAAGAGTTCAAGCTAAAACAAATGTGGAAGTCTCCTAATGGAACTATCCGTAACATCCTAGATGGAACAGTATTTCGTGAGCCTATCGTCATGAGTAATGTACCTCGATTGGTAACTAACTGGACATCGCCTATCATCATAGGTCGTCATGCATTTGGCGATCAATATAGAGCAACCGACACCGTAACCAAAGGCAAAGGAAAGCTTACGATGACCTTCACAGCAGAAGATGGTACAGAAACGAGTTGGACGGTCTATGATTTCAAAGGTGATGGTGTAGCTATGTGTATGTACAATACAGATGAGTCTATCAAAGGATTTGCACATTCATGTTTTAATATGGCATTGACCAAAAAATGGCCATTATACCTTTCCACAAAAAATACCATCTTGAAAAAATATGATGGTAGATTCAAAGATATCTTCCAAGAGATTTACGAAAACGATTATAAGTCGCAATTCGAAGCAGCAGGTATCGTTTATGAACATAGATTGATAGATGACATGGTTGCTAGTGCTTTGAAATGGAGTGGTAGTTTCGTTTGGGCATGCAAAAACTATGATGGTGATGTACAGTCAGATACCGTAGCTCAAGGTTTCGGTTCACTAGGTTTGATGACTTCTGTATTGATCACACCTGATGGAAGTACGATGGAGTCAGAAGCAGCACATGGTACAGTGACAAGACACTACAGAGACCACCAAGCAGGCAAACCTACATCAACTAATCCAATAGCATCAATCTATGCATGGACACGTGGTCTAGCATTCAGAGGTAAATTGGATGGCAATCAAGAGTTGATCCGTTTTGCAGAAGCCCTTGAAGAAGTATGTGTTGAGACAGTCGAAAGTGGCAAAATGACCAAAGATCTAGCAGTCATCATCCACGGCAACAAAGTAGCACATGGCGAGCACTACTTATATACAGAAGAATTTTTAGAGGCATTGGACCAAGGTTTGAAAGCGAAGCTTAACATTGGTTAGAATTCTTGAATCTACTTCGAAGATTATAAGACAGATTAATTGGGAAATTAATTCTTTCTACTAAATTGATAATCAACAGTTTCCCTATAGGGCGTAGGGTAGGAAATAGTTAATTATCATATTTATTTGTTTTCGGAGTAGATTCGTCTTTATAAAATAAATACTCTTGGCTAGTTGAGCTGTTTTTTAATGAGCAGAATTTTTAAACTTTTTATCCTAGTTTTTTATCATGCAAACTAAAATATCGTTCAACTGGCCAAACTTTAAAGTGACTCCTGAGTGGACACTTTTTTTGGATAGAGATGGTGTCATCAATCATCGTATTCCTGATGAATACATCTCCAAATGGGAAGATTTTAAATTTTTGCCAGGTGTATTAGATGCTTTAGGTGTTTTCTCTCAGTATTTCACAAGAATATTTATTGTCACCAACCAAGCAGGCATAGAGAAAGGCATCATGAGTCACGAAGACTTGACATCCATCCACGACCAAATGATGGAATATATTATATACCATGGTGGAAGAATAGATGAGATTTATTACTGTCCATACACAAGCGCTCTAGATCCACTGTGCCGCAAACCCAATCCTGGCATGGCCATAGAAGCGAAAAAAGACTATCCCGAAATCAACTTTACTAAAAGCCTGATGATAGGCGACTCTGATAGTGACATCGCATTCGGCAATAATCTAGGGATGAAGACCATTTTGGTTGGGAATAAACAAGATAACAGCTTTATATTACCTAATAGTATTCCAGATTGTAAGCTCGATTCGTTGACGGATGTGGCGTTGTATTTGGAAAGTTTGTAGATAATATTTCGAAGAGTTTGGGGATTTTGGTTGGTGTTTTTGGCTCTAAATACAAGAAAAATCCTACTTTTGCACTCGTCTTCATCTTTTAAATATATTAGTTTATGAAAACAAAACTCAGTTCGAGTGCCATATGGGAAGATATCATCGGATATTCTCGAGCGATAAAAGTGGGCAATACCATAGAAATAGCAGGTACAGCAGCCGTCAAAAACGGTGAAGTAGTCCACACGGGAGACCCATATCATCAGACCAAATATATCTTGCAGATCATAGAGCATGCGCTCAAGCAACTAGATGCAAGTATGGATGATGTCGTACGGACGAGAATTTATCTCAAACATATCAATGATTGGGAAGAAGTGGGACGCGCTCATGGTGAGTTTTTTAGTAAGATAAAACCCGTGAGTACCATGCTTGCTGTTTCGTCTATGATCAATCCTGAAATGCTAGTAGAAATAGAAGCTACAGCAATCATTTCATAATTTACAGATGTACAAAATAAAAGAAATATATTACACCATCCAAGGTGAAGGATACCACACAGGAAGACCTGCGGTTTTTTGCCGTTTTGCAGGATGCAATTTGTGGTCGGGTAGGGAAGTAGACAGGGAGAATGCCATATGTAAGTTTTGCGATACAGACTTTTGGGGTACTGATGGTGTTTTAGGTGGGAAGTACACTGCGGATGCACTTGCGGGCCTATTGATTTCACTTTGGCCAGAGAGTAATATGCCTGTTTTTGTCGTGTGTACAGGCGGAGAACCAGGCTTACAAATGGATGATGAACTCATCCGTGTTTTTCATGACAAAGGTATCGAGATAGCCATAGAGACCAATGGGACAGTAGCCTTACCAGATGGGATAGATTGGATATGTGTGAGCCCAAAAGCCAATACGGATATCATCTTAACACGAGGACATGAATTAAAACTAGTCTATCCACAAAAAGAAAATACGCCAACAAATTACGAACATCTAGATTTTGAACATTTCTATCTCCAACCACTTGACGATCAAAACCAACACGAACACATAAAACAGACCATCGATTATTGCAAAGAACATCCCAATTGGAAATTGAGCATTCAGACCCATAAGTTTTTGGGGATAGATTGATATTAAAACTAGATATTTTAGGGTAATTATGTCGCCTTCGACTACAATTGAAGTTTTATTTAAGTATTATTGTTGCTTTTTCTTTTATTTGGCTATATTTGTTTTCAGTAATATATAAAAGAACCGAACAAAAAACAATAAATTAGAAAATTTAAGGAAATATTAATTGCAAATACAAAAATAAAACAACAACATGAGACACTTCAAAGTAATCCTAAGCTATGTAATCTTTTTGGTGATATTGCTCCATGCAAATATATCAAATGCCGCTAATAAAAAAACGCTGACTTTCGATGGCATATTAACAGATACGACGGATATGAATGAAAATTCGGTGTGGTATTATACGGGGAATAATCCTCTATGCACCGATGAACCAATCATCATGATTTCCGTAGTCCGTAGCGTCGTCATAGGCGATAGACTATGTCGAGTTCTTGGTGTGAGTATAGACGATGTAATATATCCAGAGTCAGAATTGACAGTGTATTATAAAAACAAACAGTTGTATTTTCACGATAATGAAACGTGGAAAATATTCTATGATTTTAGTCTGAATGTGGGTGATACTTTAGATTATAACTTGCCATCACAAACTGGTTATGGTTTTGATATTGAGCCTGAAAACCCATATCAAATGGTCGTAACCAAGGTTGATACAGTATTTGCAAATAATGGGCAACCTTTGCGACGTTTATATACTGAACGAACTGCAGAAATACATCTTAGAGAAGGATTTAATGTTTCCATAGAAGGAATAGGATCTGTAAGTGGTTTGTTTGGAATTCATGCAAATGTCATTACAGAAGGCTGTTATCAGTTTTTGAGGTGTTTTACCAATGGAGACTACCTATTTCAACTAGAAGATCAATGTGGTCCATCAAGTACATCACAAGTGAGGGTTTCCACTTTACAATTGACACCCAATCCTGGTAATGTTGCGATTAATGTCAGTTTGCCAGAAGGAGTGGACTTTCCCATCAATTATGAAGTGGTCGGAATGACAGGACAGAAAATGATCAGCGGAACAGTAAATTCTCCTACCTTCGATATAGAAGCAGTAGCATTGCCGTCTGCCACTTATTTAGTGCGTTGCAGCGGCAGAGATGGTCAGCAATGGTATGGTCAGTGGGTGAAGATGTGACCGTGTGATAAAAAAGTCTGTACTTGAATAATGTTAAAACTTATATCCTGCCCCTAAGTATACACCATAATTTCGACTTGCAAACTCGCGCCAGCAAAGGATGACGTTAGATAAAAAAAATGATCTATCACTTTCGTTCAAGTACTATTTGGGAACTGTTGTCATACAATTTTAATGGAAAAATAATTTTTAGATTTTTCGAAAACATCAGAAAGATATCGACTTTTATAACCAATGCAGGTGAGAAAGAACGTCTCATCTTTTTTGCCAATATGAGAGAGAAACTTAAAAAGATGTAATCGCCAATTCGTCAGTATAATTTGTCATGTTCTTGGATGTGGCATAATATATTAAATTATTTTATATCTCTTAAGTAATTGTAAAAGAATTATTTATGAGTAATTTGTTGAATATTTTACATTTTTACAATCCATAAAGAATACTTTGGTACGAAATTCGCAGTTATTAAAAATACATATTAAATATATTTATAATTTGAAATTGTTTTTAATACCCTTGTTATGTTGAATAGAATCTTTTTAATCGTATCGTGCGCATTCTTGACATCTGTTATGTTTGCGCAAGTATCGCCATTTCCTACGTCAAAATTTACTTGGGAAGGTGCGTTTACAGGAAATAGAGCTGTGTGGGCTATTGATGACACTCTTAATACCTATACTAATTTAAACGGAATAGATGTTACCGTCAAAATGTTAGATCCACATCGCAAAAACACTACCACAAAAAATCCTAGTGATTATGGTGATTATACTAAGTCCCATAGTTTTTTTGGAAGGGGTAGTTTATCTTTCCAAGTTACAGCAACTAAAGCAAATCAAGACGTATGTTTGCGTTTTGAATTTTCAAAGCCTATCCTGTTGAATAAATTCAATATTTGGGATTTAGATATGCTCCAGTCCACGCCTGTTGATCTCAGCACTTTTCAAGATAATCTGAATATCTATGGCTATAATAGTACAGGGAGAATTAAAATGGATATTACTCCGATGAGCCGTGTAACAACTTTTGACATCTTAGATCAGAATGTTAAGGCAACCTTTATACCTAATACAAATGGTGATGTTCTTCATACTGACGTTTCAGGGGCTATAGTTGTTTCAAGTACATTACCCGTGGATAAATTTGATATTTGTCTTTCTAATGGGCCAGAAGATGATGGTTTAAGTAATAGTCACGCAGTCAGAATTTCAGAGTTTGACTTTAGTGAAGCTTATGGCACAATAGAAGGTACAGTATTAGAAGACCTTACAAATCAGCCGCTTTCTGGTTCGCTTATTACCCTATTAGATAGTGACGGTAAGCCAGTTTATAATAAATCAGGAGATCTGATGGAAGTCATCACCGGGCTTGATGGGACGTATCGTTTTCCTTTTTTACCATTAGGAAGATACTTGATTTCACAAGATAATCCTGAAGGTTATGAGAATGTAAGAGATATCGATGGAGCAAATGATAATATTATCAATGTCGACTTGACATCGAGTAATTTTAATGCTGTAAATCAAGACTTTGTAGAAAAGTTATCATCTCCACTTCCAGTCAAATTGACAAATCTTAAAGCAACTTGGGTCGGTGACCTTGTGTGTGGAGTGAGTTGGACGACATCAAGTGAAGTCAATAATCATTATTTCGAAGTATTGATTTCTAAAGATGGAAGAGATTATAAATCAGCAGCAAGATCGTTTTCTATAGGCAATCACAACCAAACACATAATTATTATGTAGAGTGTGAAAATCCATTTGATGGTGTCAGTTATGTAAAACTTGTCCAGTACGACCTTGATGGCAAATCATCTCAACTAGGTGTCGTATCTCTTAGAAATGCACATGAAGCTTCCTTCGAAATCCACCCTAATCCGGTATCAATGTTGGCTACCTTGTCTTATATATCTAGTGATGATACACCACAGACGTACCAAGTTTTGAATGCAAATGGAACTACAGTTTTGACAGGTAGTGTAAGAGGAAACGAAAAATCATACATTGATTTTAGCCAGTTACCAACAGGAATTTATTATTTCCAAATGCATTTTGGTGGCAAAAATGTCACAAGAAAAGTAGTGAAACAATAATTTATTTTTTTTTGAATAATGAAGGCCAATAGATGAGTTAACGATCATTTATTGGCTTTTTTTTTGTTTAACCAACAAAGTTAAAGATGTAAATATCAATTCTTATTGGTTACTATGTTAGCATAGTTGATCTAATTTATCGCCAGAAAGGTGACACTCGTATTGTTAGATGTAAAAATAGGCAATATGTCAAATTCTAAAAATAGATGCATAGCATAACATGTTCAAGTCATTGGAGTGACGTGAGAGCTTTTTTAGAATATTGATTCCATAAAGTGGACCAATAATAACTTCAAATATGATGGGTTTAGGACTATAGCTTACCTATTGTCGTTCGGTTGCCTTCTACTACATCGCCCATCTTTACTTGTATATCTGTGTCTAAAGGTAGGTATAAGTCTACTCGTGAGCCAAATTTAATGAATCCCATCTCGTCGCCTTGTCTGTAGGATTTACCAGCAGTAGCATAACAAACTATACGTCTTGCCAATGCTCCCGCTACCTGACGAAGTAGAACTTGTTTTCCATAAATATCATAACAAACTGTCGTTCTCTCGTTTTCTGTAGAAGCTTTAGGATTCCATGCAGCAAGGTATTTACCAGGGTGGTATTTTGAATAAGTTACTAGTGCATCCGTTGGAAACCAATTTATATGTACGTTGAGTGGTGACATAAAAATAGAAACTTGCATACACTCACTCTGTAAAAATTCTGGCTCATATACTTTTTCTATCACGACTACTTTTCCATCACAAGGCGATAAGAGAATATTGTTGTCAACACTAACAACATCTCTATTGGGTTTTCGGAAAAATGATATCAAAAATAGATAAAAGCTTACACTCAATATTAAAAATATCGTTGAAAACGAACCCAAAAAATAATAGATGGAGATGTTTATAATGCTTAATACTACTAGACCTATTAGTAGCGTAGGATATCCTTCTTTATGTATTGTCATAATATTACGTTGGTTATGATTCTGTGTTGATTTTTGATTAAAATTTGAATTCGAGCAGCAAAAATAATATAAATGGTAGAATATATATAAAACTATCGAATCTATCGAAAATTCCGCCATGACCTGGCAGTAGCTTTCCAGAGTCTTTTACATCATATTTTCTTTTTATAGATGATTCTACCAAGTCTCCAAATGTACCAATTATCCATACAACTGTTGCCGTTAACATCCAAAACATAAGCGGTAATTGGTCAAAGTATCTTGAGAATATGTAGCCCAAAATATAAGTGCCGACACCACCTCCAATAAACCCTTCCCACGTTTTTTTAGGAGAAATATGTTCCAAAAGTTTAGTTCTACCTATCCTTGATCCGAATAAATATGCAAAAGTGTCACTCACCCATATCATAGATATCAATATAATAGTAAGGTATTTAGGGTATACATCCGTATGGTAAACATATGAAATAATCAAACCTAAAGGCAATCCAAAATAACAAATACTGACTAACCAGAATGTTTTTTTATGGTTTATAAACGGTATGAATAAATGAACTATACCTGCTATCATAGCGACACAACTAAATATGACCAAGCCATAAAATAAAGAACTCTCAGGATGAAAAGAAGATATTAATGCAATCGATACAAATGTGAGAGACACGGAAATCAAAAGTCTATTATTGTTTTTGAAAAATACCATTCTGACATACTCATATGAACATGCAATAGCGATAGTTACAAACAAAATAATAGCGCCAAGCTTACCTGATAGCAATAGTGTCAGTACAATAGCGCCAAACACAATTGCTGTCATTGTTCTTTGTCTTAATACCTGATTTTTATTCATTTTGTTGTAAATTAGGTTTTGTGATAGAAAGTATCAGATACGTCAGTGTTGCAAATAATATTAATGAAAAAAGAACTGCGGCAATTGGCACATTTTCTGATTGAATATCATCAGTTTGTATTTTTCCACCGGCTGCAAATAAACTTGTGGTCAGAAATATATTATTTAATGAGTGGATAATCATAGGTAATATAAGACTTCCTGACAAAAAGTATGCATAACCAAGCAAAAGTCCTATCATTAGTTTAGGTATAAATCCTGCTACTTGAAAATGAAAAGCACTAAATAAAAATGCAGTAATAAATATTACCACATGTGGATTTGTAAGCTTTTTACTCAGTTCTTTTTGAATGACTCCTCTGAAAAGTAACTCTTCTCCTATACCAGGAATGATCCCAATGATGACTATATTTATTAATAAATCTTGAACGGAAGTCATATTTAACAGTTCTCCCAGTGATTCCATAGAGCTTTTGTCCATATTGTCAAGGAAATCAGGTAATTCTATTTTATCAATATAAAACGACAAAAATCCCATCAAAGGATACAAACTGAATAATGCCAAAGGAAATAAAAGTAATAACGATGGGTGAAAATGACGTAACGAAAGATATGAAACGACACGATTTCTGTAAAATATCATCAGAAATATCAGAGGGCTGATGATAAATATCAAAATATGATTGATTGCAACATAAGATTTAACATATCCAACATTATTTTCGTCTTTTAAAAGCGTCATTAAGTCGTTTTCAGACTCAATAGTCACGTTAAATATCGAAGCTATGGCCAATAAAATCAAATTGCTAACCAAAATCGCCGAAATGACGATAAGGATTAAACTCATGATTCTAAAATAAAAGTTGGTATACAATGATTGCTGCTTGAATCGGCAAAGATATGAAAATTTAATTTATAGGGATATTTTGGTTGGAGTATATCATTATCAAAACATTTGTTGCAACAACTATTTAATTGATTAATTTGTTATATTTCTTTTATTAACAAGCATTTTTTATTCTGATGCAAAGAAAAACATTTGTAAAAATTTTGGGAGTTTCCACTTTAGCAGTTAGTATGGGTAGTTTATCACATTTGCAGCAACTTTCAGATGCATTGCCTTCTTCTGAAAGAATGCCAGTTTTGTTTTTGGGACATGGTAGTCCTATGAATGCCATAGAAGAAAATGAATTTGTCACTGGATTTCGCGATGTTGCCAAAACACTACCGAAACCTAAGGCAATACTTTGTATATCGGCACATTGGTACACTCGTGGCACAAAGGTCACAGCAATGGAGTTGCCACGCACTATCCATGATTTCGGTGGTTTTCCTCAAGCATTATTTGATGTTCAATACCCCGCGAAAGGCAGTCCTATACTTGCAAAAGAAACTGCCGATATCCTGAAGCCATTGGAGGTTGAACTTGACGAAAAGTGGGGTTTAGATCATGGTGCTTGGACGGTGATAAAACATTTATATCCGAATGCCGATGTTCCTGTGATACAGATGAGCATTGATTATACTAAATCTCCTGCATATCATTTTGAATTGGCTGCAAAACTGAATGAACTGCGTGATAAAGGTATCATGATTATTGGATCAGGAAATATTGTCCATAATTTGGGTTTGGTAGATTTTGCAAACTTTAATAAAGATAATTATGGGTTTGACTGGGCGATAGAGGTTAGGACCAAAATTAATACTTGGATAAGTGATGGCAATTTTAAGTCTATTGTAGAATATGATAAACAAGGGAAGGCGTTTCAATTGGCTATTCCTACACCAGAACATTACTTACCTTTGATATATACTTTAGGTCTTAAAAGTAAGAAAGATGAGTTAAGTCTGTTTAATGACAAAATGCTCGCTGGTTCATTGAGTATGACATCTGTAAAAATTGGTTGATCGCTAAAAACAAGGCTTCAAAAGATCGATTTGTCTACAATCGGGCTAATTTTGTAGTAAAAAAACTTTGAATTTTTAAAATAATTTTTAAAAGGTTTTAAAAATTAACTTTTTATGCTATGTTTGCATCTTCTTTCGAAAAAGGTTTTTTATCGGTTAATTTTCTATTAGTTTTAAGTTGAATTTTAAAACTTACTAAGCACTAATCCAACGACTACGCATCCCGTTGACAAATATGAGCAGTTCTTTTTTGCCCCATACGCACCGAACACCCGTTAAAGCAAGCAGACACTTTAATCACCTTCGGGATGCTTTTTTATTTTGATCAATACTTTTTACCTTATAATATATTGCTCAAGTACATTTAGAAAGTTATTAAAATCATAATAAAGTCAAAAAAGACTTTATCGTTGAACTTTTTTTAATTAATTTTTGTCATAGTACATAAGGGCATCAATTATGTTAATAAGAAGTCAAAATATAACTTATTAAAAGTGATTTTGAATATTCTTCGTTTTTCAAGCATATTGCCTTAACTAAATAATTAAGATCAAACCAATATGCGACAATTAAAGATTTCAAATAACATCACATCAAGAGAAAGTCTAGCATTAGACAAGTATCTCGGTGATATAGGGCGAATTGATCTATTAACACTAGAAGAAGAATCTGACCTTGCAAAAAGAATAAAAGCAGGTGATGAAGTGGCTTTGGAAAAACTGACCAAAGCCAATCTTAGATTCGTTGTATCAGTTGCAAAACAATACCAAAACCAAGGGCTCTCATTGTCAGACCTTATCAATGAAGGTAATGTAGGATTAATGAAAGCTGCCAAAAGATTTGATGAGTCAAAAGGTTTTAAATTTATTTCTTATGCAGTATGGTGGATCAGGCAGTCTATCTTACAAGCTATTGTAGAGTATTCTAGAATGGTACGATTACCACTCAATAAAATGACCGCTTACAATAAAGTGAATGACGCTTATGTTTCGTTTGTTCAGAAAAATGAGAGAGAACCAACTAATGAAGAACTTGCTGAAATATTAGGTGTAAATCCAAAAGATATTGCCAATATGATCAGAGGAGCTAATCGTCATATTTCGGTAGATGCGCCCCTAACTGATGATGAAGGCTCGATGACCATGGTCGATATGATGACACTAGGTGAGGAAGATAGTCCAGACCTAAAGCTTATGGAAGAATCTGTCAGAAAAGAAGTCGTGGATGGACTAGAAATACTTTCACCACGCGAAATCCAAGTCGTCACAGCTTATTATGGTCTTGATAATAACAAACCTTTGACGTTAGAAGAGATTGGCGATCTTTATGGCCTCACAAGAGAAAGAGTACGACAAATAAAAGAAAGAGCGATCAGGAGAATGAGGAAGTCTTTGAATAAAAATTCGATGCGTTCCTTTTTGGGTTAAGAAAAAGTCGTTTAAATATTGACCACTAGGAAAGGAGAAATGCCTTTTTTGTCTTGAAATTTGAATATTATTATAAAAAAATAGTTTTGTTTTATAGTTTATTTCTGTTATTGTCACATATTTGCCTTTTTGTATGATACGAGAGGCTTTACAGTTTTTATTTAAATTGACGTTGTCAAGAAATCAGATGCTCAGAGACATCACTTTGATGAGATCTGAAATAGCTGATTTGAAGAAAGATTTAGTTCCATTTAGTGATGAAGAAATGGAAATACTTTCTCTCCGCCAGACAAATACATCTAAAAAAAGAGGATTCCAAAAAATAGTGAAAGGCATTTTTTCTACCATTTTTTACGAACCGTTAATAGCCTATGCAATAAAAACATATAGTCCTGACCAAAGATTAATACTTATTTCCACATCGGATCTGGAGTTTATTTATCTTGATAAAGACAATAAAACCCATGTATACATCAATGATTTTGAAATTGGCGTATTGACAAAAAATGGTCACCTAATAAACGCTAAAAACCAACTTCTTGCAAGAATAGACGGTGGAGATGAATTGCCTACTCATACAGTATATATCAATGAAAAGGATTATGGTTATATCGTAAATCCTAGATTTGTGAATAAAACATCACCAAGAGCTTACAGCCTTCTTAGAAATATGAATCGTGACGAACGAAACTTGTTTTTGTGTCTAACTTTAGTCAATTTGGTAGAAGAAGCTTATCTCCCAAAACAATGATTTGTTAATTATCTTGCATTTTATACTTTTAGAATAATATTCTGATTTAGATAATATTTGACTTTGAATAAATGATCTTGCTATGTTTTTGGCATAAAATGGAAATTAAATATGGAATTTGCCAAGTTTAGTATAAATTAATTATGACCGATAGATCGAAGATCACAAAAAAATAACAAGACTTTATGATGAGAAATTAATATTTACAAATATATTTGCGTTAACTAAAACAAGAATTGAGTAAAATGGCAATTAACTTACAGAAAGGACAAAAAATAGATATAGGTCTCTCAAGACTTAGTGTAGGCTTAGGTTGGGTACCTAATGAAGGTACTGGGCATGATTTCGACTTGGATGCATCTGCTTTTATGATCGATGGAAATAGGGCTATCCCTGCTGAAGAATATTTTGTGTTTTATGGTAATACCGATTCTCCGGATGGAGCATTACATCATACCGGAGATGATCCTACGGGAGGTAATAGCGCAGATGGTGATGACGAAACTATAGAAGTAGATTTATCTAAAGTCAATCCTGCTATCAATGAAATTTTATTTGTAGTTACGATACATGATGCAATTGTCAGAAAACAAAACTTCGGACAAGTAAGGGATTCTTATATCAGAATTGTGGACGATTCTAATGGTCAAGAAGTTGCAAAATATGAGCTAGGCGAAGATTTTTCTATCGAAACAGCTGTGGAATTTGGTAGATTATACAAAAGAGATGGGAAATGGAAGTTTGAAGCATCTGGAATCGGATACAAAGAAGACTTAGCTTTTTTCCTAGCAAAATATTATACAGGTCAAATCATAAAGTAGTGAAATCATATGTTACTATGGAATTTGCAATGAACACTTGCTTTTTTATGATGAGATGTGGTAGTTTGATGGATGGATTGTTAAATATTTCATCCAAATTTGGCTATTATGGTGCAGTATAAGCATTATTCATTTGATCTTTGGCTCACAATAATTAAATCAAATCCCTTTTTTAAAGAAGAAAGAGCTAATTATTTTTTTAAGAACTTAAATTGGAAAAATAAATCTCTAGATGAAGTGAAATCGATCTTTAGACAGGTCGATGATATGTGTAATGTAATCAATGAGCAAACTGGCAAAAATATAAGTTCGGATGAGATGTATCTGATGGTCGTATACCAGATTAATGAATCCAAAGAGGTGATAGGAAAAGTGAATTTGACGGATTTAAAGACAGAAATGGATATATTGTTTTTTAGATATCTTCCAGTTTTATACAATAATGAGACAAAAGATATCATAGCATTGTTAGCATCTCGAGAACATACAACCTTAAATATCCTGAGCAATACGGCATTTATTGAAGGAAAGTTGTTGAGAGAATTACTTGATATGTTAGAAATAGGTCAATATTTTGATTTTCAAATTTATTCCGACGAAGTAGGTATGTCAAAACCAAACATCAAATTGTTTGAACATCTTATTAAAAAAATTCAGGATTTAAGATCAGCAGAAAATATACAGCTTAGTGATATTATCCACGTAGGAGATAATCACGCAGCAGATTATTTAGGTGCCAAGGCGGCAGGAATTAATTCCTTTTTAATCAATAGTAATCTACAATTAATAACAAATTTAGTAAATTGATACAGCAATCATATTCATTACATAAAATCGAAAATCCTGATAAATTTACATTTAAACCATCGGACTATAGCCGATTTAAATATGGAGATGGTCAAATTGCAGAGCAATTTGGTGTCGCATTAGCCAAAGGGTTTATAGCAAATCATCTGGAAAAAGAAAAAATAGCAACTCAAATTGTCGTCCTGTCTAGTCCATATGCTTTTATACCTACTGCTACAAATGAGATGACAAAATATTTCATTTTTGAATTAAATAAATGGTTGGCATCAAAGAACTTTCCCGTTATACAGCAGACAAAAATTCATCGTACGACCACATATAAGGAGGATTATGGAGCCTTGGATGCAGCCGCAAGATTGGCTTTGATAGGTAATGATGATTTTCACATAGATAGAACATTTTTGGAAGGTAAATTAGTAGTTTTTATCGATGATATTAAGATAACAGGAAGCCACGAACGTATGATATCTAGAATGGTAGAGAAATATGAACTTAAGAATGATCACTTTTTTTTATATTTTGCAGAATTAGTCAATACTAAAGTTCACCCAAATATTGAAAACTTCTTAAATTACTATAAAGTTAAATCAATATTTGATCTATTAGATATCATAAATAATCCTAAATTTGCATTCAATACTCGGATAGTAAAGTTTATACTACATGCAGACAGCAATGCATTTAATGTTTTTTTACCATCACAAAGTTTTGATTTTATTTACAATTTGTACCATCTTTCTATTGGTAATGGTTATCACTTGATAGATGCATACAAGACAAATTTGGCCACCATAGAAAAATATTTAACATTAAAAGTCGCAGCTGACATTACAGAGACTAGTAATTTAAATTATTAGTCGAATAGAAAATTATTTATTCATAAAACAAGAGTTCATTTAAATTTAAAAATATAATTATCATGGCAATCAACTTACAGAAAGGACAAAGAGAATCTATCAACGCACCAAAATTCACTATTGGTTTAGGATGGGATACGAATGCTACATCCACAGGAACTGGTTTTGACCTAGATGCATCGGTATTTGTATTAGGCGAAAACAAAAAACTGGTTTCTGATGCACACTTTATTTTTTATAATAACCTGAAAAGTCCTGATGGAGCAGTAGAACACACAGGTGACAACCTTACAGGAGATGGAGATGGTGATGATGAACAAATTAACGTAGATCTTTCGAGAATATCGGGTGACGTAGCAGAAATATGTGTCGTTGTGACGATACATGATGCAGAAGCACGCAGACAGAATTTCGGTCAAGTCAGAAATTCATTTATAAGAGTTTTTGATTCTAGTACGAAAACTGAGATATTAAAATATGATTTGGAAGAAGACTTCTCCATAGAAACTGCCATTGAATTTGGTAGAATCTATAAAAAGGATGGTAATTGGAAATTTGAGGCAGTAGGTTCAGGAATGAAGGGAGGATTAGAAGATTACTTAAATAAATATAATTAATTAAATCACTTATAAAACAGAACTCATGGCAATTAATTTACAGAAAGGTCAGCGTATAGACCTTAGGAAAAGCACTGGAGCGACACTAACTAATTTTTGTGTTGGGGTCAACTGGGGCGGCATAGAAAAGAAAGCATTTTTTGGTTTGTCAAAAAGTACCGAAAAAGTAGATTTGGATCTTAGTTGTATCCTGATTGATAATCAAAACCAACTAGCAGATCACTTATATTCACATCTTTATAACCCTTCTGTTCTACAGCAATTTGGCCTTCCAAAAGGTAAGTTGGTGTCCGCAGACAATGCACTGAGACACTCAGGTGATGATCTTGCAGGAGATAGTGGCGGAGATGATGGTCTTGATAATGAGATTATTACAGTTAATCTGTCACAGTTGAATCCTAATATATCGCAGATATATTTCTTTATAAATAATGCTGGTAAAGAAGATTTTGCGCAGATACCATATGCAAAAATAAGAATGTATGAAGGTACACCCACATCAGTAAAAGAAGTTTTTGCATCATATAATATCGCTGCCGAACCACAGTTTGCTGGTAAAAGATCTATGATTTTGGGTAAGTTATATAAAAAAGATGGAGAATGGAAATTTAATGCAATAGGCGATCCTACAGAAGATGTATTTTTAGGTCAGACTATTCATCGTATAGTGAAGTCATACCTTTAATAGGTGTGAATAAAGCAGTATTTTTCAATAAGAAAAAACTTGATTCAGTTAATATTCATATTCAGTACATAAAGGAACTTTATGAATTTATTGGTTGAATCTAGTTTTTTTTGAATTATTTAAAAAAACACACAAACATGGCCGCAATAAAAAATATCCAAGGACTTACAGGAAGTCAGATAGAAAGCGAAATAAGAAGAGGAGCAACTTTTAGGGTTTTCCCATATGCTATTTCTATTGTAATTATGACATTTAATAGGAGCTCAGACATCTATTTTGTTCGGGCTGGTGAGGGTACTTTTAAACACTCATTTTCATATATAATGATGTCCTTGTTTTTAGGTTGGTGGGGATTTCCTTGGGGCCCGATTTATACGATAGGTGCTTTGTACAGAAACCTATCAGGCGGTAAAGATGTTACACAAGAAGTTTTGAATACTTTGGGAAATGCTGCTAATTCAAATGCTGGTGGGTATAACGTACCTAATCCATCCGCAGGACAACAAAGTGGTTATAACGTACCCAATAGTGGGCAATCAAATAATTCGGGTTACAATGTTCCTGGTCAAGGTAATTCATCTTCAGGAAACAGTAATTATAATATTAGATAATTTAAATTTTAAACATGCGTAGATTACCGGTTTATTTACTTCTCGACACATCAGGCTCCATGAGCGGCGAACCAATAGAAGCCGTAAAAAATGGTGTTCAGATCATGATCAGTACATTGAGACAAAACCCACAAGCGATCGAAACAGCATACCTAAGTGTCATAACTTTTGACAGCACAGCACAGCAAATTATTCCATTGACAGATCTAGCTACTTTTCAGATGGTAGACCTGAGAGCATCAGGTACAACGGCGCTAGGTGCTGCTTTATCTTTGGTAGCAGAACGAATAGATAATGAAGTGATGAGTACGACCTTGGAGCGAAAAGGAGATTGGAAACCATTGGTATTTATCATGACGGACGGTATACCTACTGATGACTGGAGACAGGGTTTGCAGGCATTTAGTGGCAAAAAAACAGCTTTTACCGTAGCTTGTGCCGCAGGTAGTGGTGTAGATACAAGCATACTCAAGCAAATCACAGATAATGTCGTCAGTCTTGATACGGCAGATAGCAGCAGTATTTCTAAGTTTTTCACTTGGGTGACTGCATCTATAGGAGTTACTTCTACAAAAATAGAAGATAGTGGTAAAGAAATAGGTAGTCTAAGTGAATTGCCACCACCACCATCAGAAATTAATATTGTAGTATGAGAAGACTTCCAGTATATTTCTTGCTTGATACGTCGGGTTCAATGTATGGCGAACCCATAGAAGCTCTTAATAATGCGTTGAGTGGTATGATCAATACGCTACGAACGGATGCTCAAGCGCTCGATTCATTATGGATATCAATCATTACCTTTGATAGAGAAGTACGTGAGATTGTTCCACTTACTGAATTAGCATCTTTTCAACTGCCATCTATTTCTTGTCCACAAAGCGGCCCTACGCATACTGGATTAGCTTTAGAAATGCTTCACAAAAAAGCCAAATCTGAAATTATACTCAGTACTGCAAACCAAAAGGGAGATTGGAAACCATTATTGTTTTTGTTTACTGACGGCAAACCGTCGGATATCATGCTATACAGAGAGATGATACCAAAGATAAAAGCTGTAAATTTCGGATCCATTATTGCGTGTGCAGCTGGAAATTTAGCAGATGATAGCTTACTCAAAGAATTGACAGACAATGTAGTACATCTAGATTCAGCAGATAGTGCTACTTTGAAAACATTTTTTAAGTGGGTTTCGGAAACCATTGAACAAGGAAATAAAAGTCAAGGAACAGGTGAGACAGTAGCTCTTCCTCCGCCACCAAGTGAAATAACCATCGTAATTTAAAATAAGTATGTTGTTTTTTATATTAAAAATATTTATCAATATATTGATCATTGGTTTGTTTCTCTATGGGAAATTGGTGCCACATAAAGATAAGCTTATCCACCCTTTTAAAGGGTATTTTGAGTTTTTTGAAAAGATATATTTACCAATATTTGATGCCATCAAAAATAAAGTCAAGCCATTCCAAGTTGGTGTCGGCCTAGCCGTGGATATGACTCAGATATTTATTTTGATTTTCTTATTATTAATTAATTACATTCTTTAAAAAATTAAATAACATGAGACGATTACCCATTTATTTTTTGATAGATATATCAGAATCGATGGTTGGAGAGCAAATTCAACAAGTAGAAGAAGGTATTGCCACGATCATTAAAGAACTAAAAATGGACCCACATGCCTTAGAAACTGTGTGGTTATCGATCATTGTTTTTGCTGGTGCTGCCAAAACGCTTGTCCCATTACAAGAAATAGTGAGTTTTTATCCACCTAGATTTCCCATTGGCAGTGGTACATCCTTGTCTAATGGATTAGGTCATTTGATGTTTGAACTTCGCAGGAATATCAAAAAGACAACCATGGAGCAAAAAGGTGATTGGAAGCCATTGATATTTTTATTTACTGATGGCGTACCGACTGATGACACCACTATGGCTATCAAGGAATGGAAACAAAACTGGCAAAATTCATCCAATCTAGTAGCGGTCTCATTTGGCGAAGACGCAGACGCTAAGTTATTGGGCGAACTCACCGAAAATGTTTTGATGTTCAAAAATACAACAGCAGCTTCCTATAAAGAATTTTTTAAATGGATCACTTCTTCTATCAAGAGTACTAGTGAGAGTATAGACAAAAAGTCAAATGATTTTGATCTTACAAAACTGGACACGGACACTATTGCAAAAATCGACCTATCCAAGTTGCCACCTAAGCGAAATTATGTAGACAATAATTTTGTAGTGCTATCGGCAAAATGTCAAAACAGCAAACGGCCATATCTCATGAAATATAGATCAATGCTGAGTCCGTCTATGATGGAAGGATTTACGACTAGACAATTTAGGTTGGTCGGAGCATTTCAGGTAGATAACACTTACTATGAGTTGAGTGGAGAGAATACATTTACTAAAAAGATAAATACATCTGAATTAATGGGTGCGCCTACATGTCCATGTTGTGGTAATCAGTTTGCCTTTGCTATGTGCGTGTGTGGGAATATACATTGTATCGGAGATGAAAAAATCAGTACTTGTCCATGGTGTGGCAATAGTGGTCAGTATGGCATGAGTGATGGTGGAGGATTTGATGTAAATAGGACACAAGGCTAAAATATGCTTCATTCTTATCTAAAAGCATTACTTTCGTCCCACAATATAGAAGTGACGGAATCAAAAGAATCTATACTCAATATATTTGTGGAAGATTTTAAAGAAGAAATTGAACAGGCAATAAAAATTAATAAAAATCTTGTGGATAAATATCAGATAAGAAATAAAATAAAAGATATTACTGATCAATGGGTATCCTTGCCAAATGCAACAGTAGGTAAGCCATATCAACACAAAGTAGATATTATTGGATTAGGTTGGGATACGATGGTATTCACATCTATGGAAGGACTTGATGAATTGGGTATGGCATACGACAATGAAAATGAAATCATATCAGGTACACCTAACTTTTCTGGTGACCATAAGATCAAATTTCTCTATCGATTGCAAGGTGAAGAAGATCATGTAGTAAACGAAAAAGTATTTAATTTTATCGTGAATCCTAATCCGCGCTCTCTTTGGAAGAACATAGGAAGTAATACGGATGATGTTTATTGGAAAGCAGATGAGATATTTGACAACCAAAAATTGGGTGATCGGCAAATTGTTGTAGCGTCTAAAAGAGGTAGATCTCATGCCAATGCAGGTACATTTAGAGATGATGATTTTGCATTCAAACATTTTGAGAATACAGGTTGGAGTATCATCAGTGTGGCGGATGGAGCAGGTAGCGCTAGCCAAGCACGTCAAGGTTCTAAAATCGCTTGCAGATCCGTAATTGATTATACAGAAGAATATTTCAAAGGTGAAAAGTTGGTTGAATTTGATCAAGTCTTGGCACAACACCATCATAATGCTACAGATGAAACCAATAAATATATAAGTACTTTTGTGTACGAAAACCTATCTAAGATGGCTTATTATGCTCATAAAAAGATAGAAGAAGAAGCTGTAAAATGTGAGAGATCCATTAAAGATTACCACACAACATTGATTTTTACATTGCTAAAGAAATATGAATTTGGTTATGCAGTACTTACCTTTGGTGTAGGTGATTGTCCTATCGGTTTACTTAATAAAGATCTGTCAGAGATCAAATTGATGAATTGGTTAGATGTGGGTGAGTTTGGAGGTGGCACTAGGTTTGTTACAATGCCAGAAATATTCAGTAGTGATAAGTTTGTCAGTAGATTTAGGTTTAAGTTGGTAGATGATTTTTCTTATTTAATGTTGATGACAGACGGGATTTATGATCCAAAGTTTATTGTAGAAGCCAATCTTGAGCGTATAGAAAAATGGAAAGAGTTTATCGCAGATTTACAAGGAGCAAATGAAGAGAATACAGTAGTAGACTTCAGCCCTGAAAACGAAAATATTGGACAGCAATTATCCACATGGCTTGATTTCTGGAGCTCAGGCAACCATGATGACAGAACATTAGCAATCATTTATTAAATAACTGATTATGTCAAATATCGTCACCGTAAAATCAATCATAGGAAATGCCACGTACCAATATGTACAAGGGGAACCCAAAAAAGGAGGTGTCAAAGATGTATATTTTTCACCTGATAGAAAATATGTGGTAGCAATTTTTAGGGATAAACAAGATTTTAATCAAAAAGAAAGGCTCATAAAAATCACTGACAAATACCTGAAGCAAATTCAGGAAAAAGAAGCAGGAGATTATTATTTGAATGAAATATTTAGATGGCCAACAGATGTCATAGAACAAAATGGCAAAATAGGCATCATCGTACCTATATACAACAGTAAGTTTTTCTTTGCAAAAGGATACAGCTCAAGTGACCTTATAAAAGGCGAAGAAAAGAATGGAAAATGGTTTGCAGCAGGTAAATTTAGGAACAAACAGTTTCCTTTAAGCTTAGATTCATCAGAACTTGGTAATTGGTTGAGTTATTTTCAGATATGTGTCAATCTAGCACGTGGTGTAAAAAAAATGCATCAAATGGGGCTTTCTCACTCCGACCTTTCTTACAATAATGTATTGGTAGACCCTGTTACCAAATCAGCTTGTATGATAGATCTTGATGGACTGGTTGTGCCTGGTGTTTTTGCGGCAGAAGTCATTGGGACAGCAGATTTTATTGCGCCAGAAGTCTTAGCTACAAAACATCTGAGCAAGACAGACCCTAATAGGAAATTGCCTAATCGGCTCACAGATCTCCACTCTTTTGCATGTTTGGTTTATATGTACTTATTGCATAGACATCCGCTAAAAGGTGGAAAAGTACATGATCTAGATACAGAAAAAGATGATCTGCTCAGCATGGGCGAAAAAGCCCTTTTTATAGAGCATCCAACAGACAAATCTAATCGTCCTAAGTTAAATCAGGTATCAAAATGGGATCAGTATTGGGCAGATATAGACAAACTTCCTTACACGATCACTGGTCCATATCTGAAAGAAATGTTTGATAATGCATTTATCAAGGGATTGCATCAGCCGTCAGAAAGACCTACAGCAGATCTCTGGGAACAAGCATTGCTAAAGACGACCGATCTTATGCAACCTTGTAGTAATACAGCTTGTGAGCAAAAATGGTATGTTTTTGACAATTCCAATACACCTAGATGTCCTTTTTGCGGTACAAAACATCAAGGGACTTTGCCAGTTTTGGATCTATATTACCAATTTAAGCCAACAGTGTGGAAGCCTGAAAATCATAGATTGATGGTTTATCATAATCAATATTTGTTTCAGTGGCATGTCAATAGAAATATAGCTAGAAACGAAAAACTCACTGACGAGCAGAAGGTCCCTGTTGGTTATTTTACATTCCATAATAATAAGTGGGTCTTAGTCAATCAAAAACTGACTTCACTCGTAGATAAAACTGATAATGTCGATATTCCCATAGGGGCAATGGTCGAACTTACACATGGCAAACAATTACTCTTATCCAAAGAAGAAGGTGGAAGAGTTGTTTTAGTAACATTAGCAAATCAATAAAAATTATTTTAAAATCAATTAAATGAACGATCATCCTATTTTTTCTGAACATCCGTGGCTTATTGTCACTTTCGCTGTAGCAGTTTTAATAATGTTAATACTAGATTTAGGTCTATTTAATAAAAAAAGCCACGCTATCACTAATAAAGAAGCTGCGATTTGGTCTGTCGTCTGGATTTCATTGGCTATGATATTTAGTGGATTAGTTTACAACTTCGCAGGCGCTACTAAGTTTTTTGAATTTCAATCCGCATATTGGGTAGAAAAAGCCCTTTCGGTAGACAATTTGTTTGTATTTATTTTAGTGTTTAAATTTTTTGATGTTCAGAATGAAAACAAACATAAAGTATTGTTTTGGGGTATCATCGGTGCCTTAGTTTTGAGAGCAATATTTATATTTTCAGGCGCTTTTTTAATTGAGTTAACTTACTTAAATAAGTTGTTAAATATGGTAGGAATGGAAGGATTCAAATATAATATCAATATTATCATGACTCTTTTCGGTTTGTTTTTAGTGTATGCAGGTATAAAATCTTGGTCTGCAGGAGATGAAGATGATGATGAAGATTATAATGATACAAGAGGTGCAAAATTAATTAGAAAGTTCTTTAATGTAACAGATAAATATCATGGTGATAAGTTTTTTATTATGGAGAATGGTGTAAAAATGGCCACCCCATTATTAGTCGTAGTAGCAGTAATAGAATTTACAGATTTGTTATTTGCTGTAGACTCCATTCCGGCTATTTTTGCTATTTCAAATGATCCATTTATATTGTATACATCTAATATATTTGCCATTTTAGGATTGAGAGCCTTGTTTTTCTTACTAGATAATTTTATACATTTATTTAGCAAATTGTCATATGGTCTAGCTTTTATACTTTCTTTTATTGGTATCAAAATGATCATATCTCCTTTCTACCATATTGATTCTGTATATTCATTATTGGTAATAGGTGGTGTATTAGTATTATCAGTGATTGCTTCTCTTTATTGGCCTTCTGCACAGGAAGATAAAGAATAAATGTAACTTTAAATATACTTTCATACTTCTGAAAAGTACTATCAATTGGGCTTTTCAGAAGTTTTTATAACATGTAGCAAAACAAATTATTAACAAAAACAATTTTAAATCTTACAAACATGACTATTAACGACGAAATGAAAATCCGAGAATTGTACAAGTCTAAGACGGATGATGAATTAAGATCAGAGTTTGAACGAATAAGTGCCGACCCTTTTGGTACATTTGATTTTAACAATAAAGATATCTCTCACTTCAATTTAAAAAAAGTATTAAAAGAAGTCATGGATGAGAGATTCATTACAGTTGTAAATCAAGTATCACCACAGAATAATTCGCCTTACAATATTAACGGTATACCAGGGCAAAATCCAAGCCATCAACCCAATTCAACAAGATCTAGTGAGCCGAATGCAGGGAAAATTATTTTGGGGATTATACTTTTTATTGTTGGCGTAGGTATAACTATGGCTTCAGAGGGTCAAGTGATTACTTACGGACTTATTTTAGTAGGACTTGTTACTATGGTACAGGGCTTTATAGGCGACTAAAATATGAAGTTGCTTTGTGAGTTTTTTAGTGAATTACCGCAACAAATATATTTTTTTAAAGTTATGCAAGCTATTATGACTTAGTTTAGTCTAATGTTTGTATTTTTGAGCTGTAAATCACGTGATTTTATGAGTGTATTAGATTTAGCAAGGGTAGTCATTTACCGATTTCATGAGAAAGGATTAGAGATTTTCTTGATCAATAATGAGATGGATAAAGATCAAGACATCTGGCAAATACCACAAGGTTTGTCAGAATCTATACGTGAGAAAGGAAATGTGAAAAATATCATAGACCTTGATACAACAGAGGACGAGCAAGGTCGTACCATTAAAACGCTAGCAATAGAAGGTGATTGGCATGATATCCCATCTATCCGTGGCATGCTCAAGCACGATGTAAAACTCGTAAAAGCCATCGTAAAAGAAAATCTACCAGGTAGTGAAAAAGGTGCTTATTTCGCAGTAAAAGAAGCATTTAAAAAAGTTTTACCCCATGAGTATAAAGCATTGAAAGAATTAAAAGATGTGCTTTTTGATAGAAACTCAGTGACCAATATTTAACTTTCATTTTTTGTAGATATGACAGTAGATAGCTGTACGATTCGTAATACCTCTTTTAATTTTACAGGTGTTCAGAATGTTTATCATGGCAAAGTCAGGGATGTTTACGATTTAGGACATTCATTACTGATGGTAGCATCAGATAGGATTTCTGCATTCGATCATATACTCCCCAAATCAATCCCATATAAAGGCCAAGTTTTAAATCAAATAGCCTATCATTTTCTTCAAGCTACAAGAGATATTGTACCCAATTGGTTACAATCAAGTCCTGATCCAAATGTATCCATAGGTGTCAAAGCGGAGTCTATCAAAATAGAAATGGTGATCCGTGGCTATCTGTCTGGTCATGCATGGCGAACCTACAAAGCTGGTGGTCGTGTTTTATGTGGCGTGACAATGCCTGAAGGAATGCGTGAAAATGATAAATTTCCGACACCCATTATCACACCTACAACCAAGGCGTCAGAAGGTCACGACATGGACATCTCCGTGACTGAAATCATCAGTCAAGGTATCGTTAGCCAAGCTGAATGGGATGTTTTAGAGAACTACACTAGAGCACTTTTTGCGCGAGGTACTGAGATGGCAGCAGCACGTGGATTGATATTAGTAGATACGAAATATGAATTTGGAAAAGTTGGTGATGATATTATATTAATCGATGAGATACATACGCCAGATAGTTCTAGATATTTTTATGCAGATGGCTACGAAAAACGACAAGATGAAGGAGTTCCACAACCGCAATTATCCAAAGAGTTTGTACGTGAATGGTTAATCGCCCATGGTTTTCAAGGTCTAGAAGGTCAGGAAATGCCTGTGATGCCCGACGAATTTGTGTGGGAAATATCCAATAGATATATACAGTTGTACGAAATTATTACTGGTCAGTCTTTTGTAAAAGCTGATGTTGCTAATATTGAAAAAAGAATATTAGATAATGTACAAGCATATCTGAGTAAGTAGGGAGCGATTTTTTTTGTTTTTGGGTTAAAAGTGAGCCTACTTAATAAAGTATTTGCCAGGAAGTTTACTATTTTCTACTAAATTGTTAATAAACTAGGTTTCCTTTAAGATCTAGCGTTGAAAGCGGTTGGTTATCAGATTTAGAGTGTTTTCAGAGTGGAATCTTGAACTTTTTGATCATTCTACAAAAAGCTATATTTTGTCATTTTT
>DAOLFJ010000283.1:0-6156 GCA_035326365.1 Saprospiraceae bacterium
AGTTCCAAAGTGCAAATACACTTGTTTACTATCCACCAAAAGTTCGGCAATAAGGTCCATATCTATGGTTGCATTGCTTAATTTATCCGATGCAACACTTGAGAACTTAGAAATAATTAATTTAAAATTATCAGGTAAATTAAATGAAGATTTAAAGCCAAGAGCATTCCAGAGTTCGCTCGTGATCACTATCGGAAGGTTGAGATCTTCACCTGTTTCATTTTCTAATTGTGTAAATAACTTTGTATCCCACCTGATATCATTTTTACTAAATTTCACATCTCTATAGCTTCCAGAAAATTTACCTTCTTTATTTTCTATAATAAGGTTCTTATTTAAAAAAGGAATAAATATTTTATTTGCATCAACGAGCGGAAACCAAGAGATAGCTTCAGATTTAATTTTTTCGATCATAGCCAGTTTCAATATTCCATCATTCTCATTTGAAAAATAATTACTTAGACTTCCATTATGTCCCTGAAATTTTGACGCTTGGCTGTAATGATTTTCGTAGAAGTTATGGATGATTTTATCCCATTCATCAGGAGATGGTACTACATTTGAAACTGTACAATTGCATTTCAAGTCTATATTCCTAATTTCTATTCCCTCGAATTCAAATTCATTTTTACCACTCTTAGACCATACTATCATTTCGATCTTACTATTACCTTTGATGACAATAAGTTTTAAGCCTAATCTCTGACTATTATCTTTATTTTCGACAATGAATGATGCGTCTTTTAATTTATCAGGTTGTTCGCCAAAACTCAATTGGGTATTTTTTATGTCCAGATTTGCAATTTTATATCTTTTATTTTCTTCATTGTAAGGGTCATTACTTAGTCCTTCTATCTTTAATTGGTTAAGATTTAATGCCAAAGAATTTAGATTTAAGGACTTAAGCAATTCGTCTATTATTTCTCCTTTGTTTTTATTGAGAATTGAATTTCTGAATTCAGCATCTGTAAGATTGATGGACAGATTTCCATTAAAAAGACATTTCGGCGACAGCGTATATTTATTTTCTTGCGCAAAAAGATTAGCCACTACTTCTGATCCGTCTCTTAATTCAAACTTACCTTTCCACATTTTCATATTTAGTATAGGTTGTTTTACTTGAGCTTTCAGACTGGTATGATTAGTCTTCGATTCCACAAAATTTGCCCGATAAGGAAAATTATCAGTAAAAAATGGTGTTTTCATAAACCCTGAAAAGTGCAAATCTTTTTTGTTGTCTTTTAGATTCAAAATCATAGAATCAATGCTATAAGACCAAGGGCCAAACTTCCCTTTATCCAAACTCAAAACATTACTCTTATAAAAATTTGCAGTTTCAATTTTTTCTTCATTGATAATCAAAAGGCCTTTATCCAAAACCAATCCTCCTTCTTGATTGATAAGATTATAATTAGGAGGTAGTTTAACTGAAATGTCGTTTAATAACACACCTCTCCCTGTAGGTGAAATTAGTTTTGAATGCTCAGGAATCTCAGGTAAGGTCACTTTTTGCGTTTGGTCTAGATCAATCCATGCTGTTTTTGACGTTATTTTGAATCCTGGAATGCCATTTATTTCAAATTCAGGCAACTTCTGAGTTACGCCCAAATAGGTTGATTTATTTGCTTTAGAATCTTTGAGTCCTAATACCATTGGTCCACCATTATCTGACTTTATAATGAGATCAGGTGACAATTGCAAAACTTGTTTTAAGTTAAGATCTTTAAATCCATTACAATCACAATTCATCCTACTGCTGCCATCATTGCTGGCAACAATCTCCACTGATGGTATAATTTTTGTCGCATTTCTATTCGTTTCTACCTGACCAATAGGCACCAAATGCGCCCCGTTTTTTAATCCGTAAGGTGTAGCTGGAATGGCAGTAGCTGCAAAAATTCCTATGATTTTGTCTGAGACTTTGTCATTTTGAAGAGCTGCAAGGTTCAGAAATGCATTATTGGGGCTGAACTGCATCCCAATAATATAAATCAACGGATCACCATCTCCTTTTCCCATAGCAATAGGTAATGAATTAATTTTAGGACTAGTACCGTCAAGACGAAAAACAAAGTTGTTATTTTTACGCAACTCAGGTAGAATTTTGCCAGTAAAATAACTCTGATTGACATAATTACTTATCTGACTTTCTTTCAACTGAGCATCTGTCAGATAACACGAAGGACTTACCTTTGCTTCGATCCGATCTGAAGCATATACCCGACGCCCAACATTAACTTTTACGCCACTAAAATTGACAGGGATGAAAGACTTTAACATCGGAAATTCTATCAATCCATTACCACTATAACCACTTGGACCTCCGGATACAGACTGGATTTTCATATTAAAATATCCGACTTTGACTAAGTCTCCTTCTATGATGGTCTGTGAAATCGGTGCAGACCTGTCTACAGGGCTATATTCTGTGCTATAAACTTCGCATCCTTTGGGAGATGGATTGTTGACCTGATTGATATCATCTGTTGGATATTCACTATCATAAAGCATAAATGTACATATCTGACTCAGCCCATCGTTTTGAAACAATCTACTCGTAGGATTCATCACAGAAGTTGCCCTAACTCTCCAAGCATAGACTTTGTTTGGTTCGAGGTTAGGTTCGGCCTGTGTGTATAATAGAGAAGCAGAAAATGACTTGGTTTTATAAGTTTTCAATGCACTATCGAAGACATCATTGGCATTAAATGTGCCTTCAGGAAGTTGCACTAGTTCAAACTCATATTCCACTGCTCCAGGAGAATTGGGACTTCCCAAATGCATCGGTTGCCAGTTGAAAAGCATGTTTTGGGTTAAGGGTAGTTTTATTTTTTCTCCACATGAAGGTTTTACGATCTGAGGTGGCTGATTGAGCCTGAAATTGCCTGACATACAAAACTTGTTAGAAATAGGCACATTCCTATCCAAACCGTATATCTGTAGGCAAATCTGATTAAAACCTTCAGGGATTTCCAGAGCGCCCATTCCAGTCTCATTTGCCCCAGTGAGCGATTGACTATTGAGATAAGACCTTAGTGCATTTCCATCCAATACTATATTTTGAAACTGATTGAGCGTAATTGGCATTCCAAGATAGTTTGGATCTGTCTGATAAATGACATTTCCGTTTTGCTCTATGCTCAAGCTTAATCTCACTTGCAGACTTGCTTGTACAGGGTCTTTGAGCATGGCATTAAATGTTAGGTCTTGGGTACGTTCAGCACCATACACACCAAGATTGAGCGAGTGTGGAGGAATGAGTGATCCAGTCACCTGCACCGGCCAAGCCTGCTGACCTATCATTGTTGTGGTGAATATTATTCCAACGATAAAACCTAAAATATACTTTCCAATGCTCATATTCATCATTGATTATTGTTTTATATTATTTATCTACTGATCTGGATTAGGTTATTTTTTTTCCTTTTTCCCAGGTACATAATTAAAATTATATTGGAGCCCAACATTAGCTGTTGATTCTGAAAATGGTGAGATATTTTCAGCAGTGGTGCGCAAATAGCCCCAGTTTACATTTGCTGACAAACCTGAACCTATCTGAAAACCGACCACCAATTGGCTTAAGAGATTATTACTTTTTGCGCCGCTATCTCTAGTGTTGGAAAAATAATTGGCGTCTAAGCCTACGCTAATCTTATTGTCCATAAAGGACTTTCCAATACCAAAACCTGCACCATATCTGTTAATAGTCATTTGGGCAATTTCATTTTGATTATAATTTGTTCTTGCGGACAATCTGAGTTTATTTTCAAAAACAATATTATATCCAAAGTTGGCCACTATGACTTTCGAAGCAGCACTTTGATCTCTATTTACTACGTCATCATTCACATCTTGCATATTTCCACTGAGCGAAAAAGAATGTTGATGTCCTCCTGTATTTGGAATAGTGTAAGCTAAGTTAATACCAACATCTTTAGTAATGATGACGGCATTTAGGGAGTCTAGATTTTGATTCAATACATATCCAACATCTGTGGTATTGTTATTATAATTGGCTGATGATGAAAATCCACCTGTGGCATATCCAAGATTGGCAGAGTATATAAATCTTTGGGTAGTGGCAGGTTTGCTCAAATCTAAATTATTGGATTGTACACCACCACTTAGGGAAACATTTAGTTTGTTTTCTAGTAAATTGAATGCCAAATTACCCAACACATCTATAATGTCTCTATTAAAGAAATATGCTCCAAAAGTCCTGTAATTAGGATCCACTTTTCTATATTGCAAGCCTGCTAACATCGATTTGCCTTCATAACCTACGGAAGCGTCAATTGCCGAGCTATATTCAGTAGTCGTGCGATCTTCCATCAAAAATGACGTGATCCGACTTTTTGACGTTGTAGCATCTTGCGCATTAGGAGAGACTGCACTTGATGCATATTCTAATTTAATTCTTATTTTTTCAAAGAATAATTTTTGAGCATTAATACCTAAAACCGAGTTTTCTTCCGCTGAAGGTTGGATAGCTATATTACTTGGTATTGTAATGGAGTTTTCATCATCATTTGCTTTAAATACTGTGAGGTCTATTGATGATTGTTCATCACCATAACCTACTTTTGCGCCCCAACCTGTACGTTGATATACCGGTACATTAGGCGTGACAAGGGATAGATCTAAAGGCTCTGCTTTTGCTAATTGGCCATACATACCAGCTATGCGCACTTTGCCAGGCGTAAGCTCTGTGCCGACTCCATTAAAATTTAAGTTGTCTAAGGTGTATTTGGAAAAACGCATAGATCGGTGACCAAGATGTAGTTTAGCCCATTTGTAACGCGGACTCATCCCAAACCGTACGAATCTATTATTTAAAGAAGGGATTTTATCTTTGAAAGCATCTTTTATTTCATTAAAATTAGGAAGAGATGATTGTTGGTTTTTGGCAGTCAATATCATCGAAAAAGGGAGATCTATTTGATAAACCCTGACATTCAGATTAGTATTTAAAGTGTAGAAAAAAGGATCTTGTCGTAGTGGTCCACCAAAAGCATTATATGATCTCATGTTGAGTCCGATACTTCCAGAAAGTGCAAAAGGATCGCCAAAATCTGCAAAATCTTTGAAAAAACTGCTGACATATGTTTTGAAAAATCCTTTTTTGGTCGTTTCATCTAGGTTTTCTAGAGAACTCAATTGAGCCTTCAAGGAAACATGAATGACTATCATCAGTAGCAGTATAAAGAGTGGTCTCATAAACTTAGGTTTTGAAATAAAGGCACTATTCAGCTACCATAATTAGATGCTTTGGCGTTCTCCTGCACCAAAATGGTGTTGAAAATGAAAGGACAAACCTAAATAATATACAAAAATCTAGATATGTATTCATTTGCCTTTGTTCTGAATGGTATCCTTTATGTTCTGAATGGCATTTGTAGTAACTTTTCTGCCTGTTTTGGGCGTATTACCTCAGATTTTGTTCAACTTTGTTTGTGCCCATTGACAAAAATAAAAATACTTACTTTTCAGAACACTAATGAAGCTTTTCAGAACATTACAATCAAAAAATGTCTTTTTCACCACGTATTTTTATAGTTTTGCATATTAAATTAAATACCATAACTAATTTATCTAAAATATTTCGACGTATCTGTTTCAGAAGCAAAATTTGCGTGTTGTACATTTTGATATTTTTGTCATTTGATCTATGTGCTCAAGATTGTAGAGAGATAGAAAAGATGATGAAACCTCAATTTGAAGAACTAAAACAAATGATTGCTGTAGAAAATGCAAATAAGGCTTATGTGTTTTCTGATAGCTTACTGCAATTACTCAAATCAAAAAAGAGAGAAAACTGTCCTTTATCTTTTTGGATAGCTTATTATCAAGCGGAGTCTCTAGAATTACTAATGGATTTTGAGTCTGCATTGAAGATATACTATATGATTATAAAAAATGCTGAACAACAAAATGAATGGGAAATTGTAGCTCACTGTTATATCTCTGTAGCGAGATGTCATGAATCTCTAGGCCGATACAAAGATTGCTTAAGATATCTTCACATAGCAAGTGAGCTGATCAAAAAATATAAACTAGAAAAAGTTGAACCCACATTCGCCTTCCGATACTCATCATATCATAGAATATTTGGTAGTTTAGACACAGCACTTGTATATGCGTACAAAGCAGTAGATT
>DAOLFJ010000284.1:0-6136 GCA_035326365.1 Saprospiraceae bacterium
CTACTCATCAAAAGTAATCACTTGTAGATTATCAATCCACAATTCTTTATCGCCACCTGCGTGCCAAAACAAAATATCTACTCGGGTAAATTGTTTCGGCACCTTTGCATCCATGTAGATTTCTTTGGTCTCCCCACCATTAATAAATGGGTGAATCCTGATCATATTGCCCTGAACTTCTGTATCACCATTATAAAATTTGCTGATAAACTGTGTCTGCTTCCACGTTTCCCATTCTTTGTCTGTACAATGAAATTTGGCTCTCACTCGCACCCATTTTTTAAATTGCCCTTCTGAAAGTACAGTAAAAGTAGGCGAAAATTCAGTTTCCCTATTCAGTCTGATCATTTTATTTCCATCACGCACCTGCCATACAAAAGAAGTATCACTCTCAAAATCATTGAAATATAAAACTGTAGAGTCTTTTACCAGTGCACGATAAACGTGTTTATTTTCTAACAATTTTTTATCGTTATCATCAGCTGTCCATCTTCCCACCTTAGCCCAATAATAAGCTCTAGAAAGATTTAAAGCTTGAACCTGCCCGCCATGTGCATGATAAACCCACCAAACATTAATGTAAGTCAATAACAATAACCCAGGAAATAATAAATATTGATACAGCTTTTTACGATTAGCTTCTTCTACCAATGCTGCGAATGGAAACGCAAGTATTGGATAATATTGGACCATTGCTCGACCTCCATAATCCCAAACATCCCAAGCTGTTACGACATAATAACTCAATAAAAAGAAAAATATTACCGGAATAGTATTGACTCTATTTTTATAAAAAAACCAAAGCCCTATAAATGGAAGAATCATCATAGGTGCAAATCGCAACCATCCACTTTTATAAGAAAACGTGTAATCATATATATGTGGACGAAGCCAGCTGAAACCTTGTTCGCCATAACTATACACAAGCCATTCACCAGTGACGTATTTCCAATAAATGGGTTGGATCATGGCCACAGCTAAAAAACAAATGATGGCAAGTGCATATTTATTAAAATGAGAAACTATGGTATTTAACCTTGCTTTTATATCGGCAATCGAACTCATGCCCCATAATATGGGCAACAATAAAGACATCAATTCTGTAGGTCTGATTAATGTTGCCAATCCGACCAATAATCCTATATAAATCGCATACTTAATGGCGAATATTTCATAAAACCGTATGGAACACCAAATCAAAATGGCATATACCGTAAATAGCGTACTGTGTGCCATTGCTTGATCGACGGCTGCATAATTGATGTAGTTGGTACCGATTGCGTACACTATCAAAATAATTGCAACTGTTTTATCTTCATAATACCTCAGCAAAATCTTCCTTAAAAAATACATACCTAGTAGCGCAACCAAAAATAATCCAAAACCGATCGAGAACTGATAAGGATATGAAAATCCATCAGCTGGATAAATCGCTGAATTAGACGCCCAAAGATGACCTACAGCAAAAAAAGGGAGACTTACTACAGCCAAACCTGATGCATATTTCATGACATAATTACCAGATTTTTCATGAATATAAGCTTGCTGAAACTCAGATGAAAATTGATATTTCTGAAGTAAAGAATCCTTAAATCCACACTTCTTTAGATCTTTGTAAATAAAAACAGCAGGAAGATACATATAATAACCAGCCGCATCCCATGACAAAGTAGACTCTCCTCCTGATTTCTCCCACCTTGGGTAAAATTTAAAAGCAATGAAGGTCATGCTTACAAAACATAGAACCAATGATATTCTTGAGATTGAGTTCATCATGAGATGTTGGTTAGTAAATTATTTACAGTTGAAAATACATTATATTGATTCCATTAAAGGATGGTCAAAACACAAATATAGTGCAGAAGCCATTTACTCTTCTGTACGCAAATGTAGTCAAACTTTACAGCTTATATGAAAATTTTTGCTCTTAATAAAATTTACCATAAAATAGAAATTAAGTCGCATTAACGACTTAATTTGAATTCTAGATTGCTTTCAAGTTTAAAACAATCTACATTTGTCATCAAAGAAACATAATATGAGTAAATACAACCTTATTTTAACTTCTTTATGCTGCTGCTTTTATAGTTTTCAATCTATTTTTGCACAACCAACTTTTCAAATAACACTCAATAAAACGGATGAAACTATCATCAGCGATATTGTCCTATCTGATAACAATACTTTTCTGATATTAACACTAAGTTATAATGAAATCGAAATTATAAAACTAGACGAAAATGCGACAATTTTATCTAGTTTTCAGTTTTCAAAACCAAACGCACGCTTTACACCAGAACCAAAGATTTTCAAGAAAAAGAATGGAGATGTTTGTCTATTAGTCCCAGAAAATGCTGGCGGTGTGACCTCCAAAATTGTCTTTTATGCATTGGATAGCAATTTAAAAATCATCAATTCACAAACACTTCCTAATGCATATCCATTTTATGATTGGAAACATATTCAGGAATTTGAAGATGGCAGCATGATGCTATGGGTTTCTAATTCAAAAAACGCCAAACTAACTATCCAAGGAATAAAAATGGACAATAGCTACAACACCATTTGGAATAAAGAATACAACTTTGAGAATGGGGACGACCTTGTGCTGAGAAGTAGCGTAAATATAAATTCAGAAGTTTATGTCTTGGTCAGAAGATTTAGTAACACTACAGGTAGTAGAAACTATAACAGTGTAATAAAAATCGATCATGAAGGTGATGTTATAGAAACTAAAGCATTAAATTTTAATCCCAACCATATTGATAAAGATAGTCAAGAGAATATTATCGCAATAGGTACGACAAATGCAAACCAATTAATATGTGCAAAATTCGATAAGGATTTAAACATCATCTGGGCAAAAGATATTGGTTTTGCAAAAGTTCCTTATCTAGGAGTAGAAAAAAATGCACTGCAAGCTATCGAAAAAGGATTTGTCATTGATGAATTTGACAATATTTATGTCACAATCATGGAAGAAAGTAAGGACGAATTTGATGGTACCAAATTATTAAAATTGACACCATATGGCGAAGTCTCCTACAGTAATATATTATTGGACGGAAGTCATACACGAGTGGATAAAGTTCTGATGATGAACCAAAACATTCTGATGAAAATAAGCACTGCCCAAGGTACTATGATTACAAAATTAACAAATCAGTTGGCTTCAACTGAATGTAGTAGTATGCCTTTTTGTCCAGAAATTTTAGATTTTTTAGTAATTAAAAGCGATGATTTTGAAGCTCTTTCTACTAGTGGTCCAATATTACAAAACGGTAATCCATTGATCCAAGCTAACACCGAAGTTTCATTTTCAAATAATTGCCAATCCCTAGACCAACCCTATTCAGATTTTAATCTTATACAGGAAAAATGGTGTATTGGCGAATCTGTCAAAATAAACTTAGAAACATTATACCCTAGAGGAAGGTCGATTTGGCAACTTATACACGATGAGGATACAACATTACAAAAGACCAAACAACCAGAACCCTTTTTACTTCTCCATGCAGGAAAATATAAAATTATTCATACATTAATATTCGCAGGTTGTATATATCAAGATTCTCTTTTATTCGAAGTTTCCGCACCAGGCGCTACTATTCTAGATCGCAAATTATATTTGTGTCCCGGAGATTCCCTAGTTATAAACCTAGCTTCCCTGAATCTTACTAATATTGAATGGTACGATGGCGACATGTCCGCTATTAAAACTTTTAATAAACCAGGTATTGTTTCTCTTAAATATGTCGACCAAAATGGCTGTCCTAATGAAGACAAAGTAAATATTACTATAAAAATCGAACCACAGATTGACCTTGGTAATGACGTCACTATTTGCAATGATTCAGTCCATATTATTTCTTTGAATGTACCCGATGATGTCAGCGTGAGCTGGAATAATATGAGTACAAATACTACAATGATAATAAATGAAGAAGGAAATTATAGCGCTACAGTGACCAATGTTTGTGGTGAATCTAAAGATGATATAAATGTAGATGTTATCGATTGTAAAACGGTGGTTTTGTATCCTAATGTATTTTCACCCAATGGCGATGGTATCAATGATTTTTTTGAGATCACAGCATTAAACGCTACAGATATATCTCTAAAAATATATGATAGATGGGGGAATTTGATATTTTACAGTGTCAATCAACCAATATCTTGGGATGGCAAATTTAATTATCAAAATGTCCAAGTAGGTACATATACTTTTTTGGTATCTTATAATAAATTCATTTCTGGAAAAAATGAAATCATATCAGGTAATGTGACATTACTGAGATAACCAGATCATCAATGTTCATTTCAAATGTTTGCTACTTTGCTCTCACGATATCGCCAATCGTCAAAGTATCAGCAAACAATAAAATTTTGAGATTTGCATTTCTATGTAGATTTACTATTGCTTCATCGAGTATAGCTGATATGGCCTCAGCCTTAGTGACGTTTATTATTTTAGTCATATTGCCAGCGATTTCTTTTTCTTTATCTGTAAGGTTGACCTCATCACTTTTAGTGTACATCCAAAAAACAAACTGATTAAAAAAATGAAGTCCATACTCTAGAAAATTCTTTTGATCATTTTTTGTCATACCATCTACAGCGCTAATCCATTTATTGATTTCTAAAGGATCTGACTTGTAAGCTATCCTCAACCATGAGATCAATAAATCGGAAAAATCAGGTGCCTCATCGGTAGCTATACTCATGGCCAGATTGATATTCCCATCGGCAAGATTAGCTATTTGTTCGGCTTTACCGATAGGTATTTCTAGTTTTTCTATGATGTACTGAGTAACTTCCTTGTTTTCAAATTTTGGTACTTTGACCAACTGACATCTACTTAAAATAGTTTTAAGGACGAGATTTTGATTTTCAGCGACCAAGATTATGAATGTATTGTCTGTAGGTTCTTCTATAAGTTTGAGCAATCTATTACCTTCTTTGTCTAGATATTCTGGCAACCACATGATAAGCACTTTATAATCAGACTCATATGACATCATATTTAATTTATGGATGATATCATTACATTCTTTAACATTGATATTTGGTTGACTATCAGAATCCATTTGTTGCATCCACTCATTTAGTCCCAAATAAGGATTTTGAGATAATATTTCCCGCCATTCAGGCAGATAATCGTCACTAGTTGTGATTTCTCTCTTTTTTTCACCCTGCTTTACGACTGGAAAAGAAAAATGAATATCAGGGTGTATAAATTTGTTTGTCTTTAAGCATTGTCCACATTGACCACAGCTATCAGTTTCCGTTTTTTGTTCACACATAAGGTAAGTGGCAAATGCAAGCGCCAAAGCCATACCACCATAACCTTCTCTAGCAAGAAATATTTGGGCATGAGGTATTCTGTCCTTTTGAACCTGCTGTATAAGTTGTCTTTTTACTTCGCTTTTGCCCAGAATCTGTGAAAACTGCATTTTCTTTTCTTATGATTATAAAAATCCCCGAAGGTATACACTTGATCTAATCTCGGTACAAATGTACGTATAAAGCTTATTTTATATTCACTAGACACAACAAAACTTTATTCATTGTTGTTAACCGTCTCTAAATTAAAACACTTAATGAGAGTAGCCGTTTATAGAAAAGCACATTTTAATGCAGCACACAGACTGAATAATCCCAATTGGTCAGCCGAAAAAAACAAAGAAATTTTCGGTTTATGTAATAATACAAATTATCATGGACATAATTATGAATTGGAAGTCAAGCTTATTGGTGATGTAAACCCAGAAACCGGTTATGTTTACGATATGAAAGATCTCGCTGACATTATTAAAAGTGAAATAGAAGATCGTTTTGACCATAAAAACCTGAATCTTGATACTGTGGAATTTTCAAATATGATCCCTTCTGCCGAGAATATAGCATATGTAATCTATAATATCTTAAGAGAAAAAATAGATACAAAATATGATATCTGTATAAAGTTATGGGAGACACCTAGAAATTATGTAGAGTATCCAGCATAGTATTGGTGTTAAAATAAGAGTAAGTTTAAGAGAGTGTAGAAAATAATGTGTAAACTCAAGAGAAGAAAAATTAGGCATTTTCTAAAAATTGATCAAAGATAATAAGAATTTGATTGTGAATGATACCA
>DAOLFJ010000285.1:0-6082 GCA_035326365.1 Saprospiraceae bacterium
TAGGCATGATGCCTAGAGATACGGCATCGTAGCTAGGAAGCTACGACGAACGAGAATGCAAAGCTCACAGTTAACAAACAAATCTACAAATCTACAAATAAACAAATCAAGCATTATTAACCACATAGGCAAGATGCCTAGAGATACTGCATCGTAGCTAGCAAGCTACGACGAACGAGAGATGCAAAGCTCACAGTTAACAAGCAATTCATCAAATATACAAATCTACAAATAAACAAATAAGCAAATCAACATAAGAACAAATCAAGCAAAAAAAAAGGAGAACCTTATTTCTAAAATTCTCCTTTCTTTTAATTCTTATGAAGCAATTGATTGGGCTTCTGCCAATATTTTTTTTGCTAAATGCAAAATGTGATCATCGTCAAGATGTACGATACCGCCATGTGGTCCTGGTTCGATGTGGCAACCCACGACTTCACCATTCTCAAATTTTTTAGCTCCGAAATAATTCCGGACTGTTTGTTCTTCTATATTTAATTCTGATGCAATTCTGCTCACACTACCTGTTGGTAACTGATGCTTGATTTTTCTTAATTCATCAAATGTTATATTCATATTGGAAACAATTTAAAAAAGTTATTAAATATTACGTTCAGTCCGAAAATTACAATTAATATTCTAAATGAACAACATTTTATTAACAAATAATTTACATTTTAGTTATTCAAATCAGGAAAACAACGACATAATTGATAGTTAAATGCTTTGTAGTTTAGTATTTAATTTTAAATTAGTATAGTTGTTGTGTTTTATATAGAATTTATAACTATCAGAAATTGGTAAATACCAAATAATAGTTTGTAGATTTTTGATTTGTTAATGCAGTTTTTTTATAAAGAATTATCCTGAAATCCAATCTTCATAATCTGAAAATGAATTTCAGGATAATAATTCAACTTTGCTACTTATTTATTGGATTGGTGTAAATCCTTCCAAACAGACCTTGATTCTTCTGACTGCTTCCAAAAGGTCTGATTCTGATGCGGCATATGATATTCTGATACATTGGTCATTACCGAATGCTGCTCCAGAAACCGTACCGACATGTGCTTCTGTCAACATCGCTTCTGAAAAATCATCTGCATTGTGGATTTCTACATTTCCATTGGTATAACCAAAGTAGTGACTTACATCTGGAAATACATAAAATGCTCCCTGTGGTTGATTCACTTTAAAACCTGGGATTTCTTTTAATCCATTGATTACTAAGTCTCTTCTGCTATAAAATGCTTCTTTCATTGCAATGGTTTCTGATCTATCTGACCTTAAAGCTACAGCAGCTGCTTCTTGACTAAAGGACGCTGCACCAGATGTGATTTGACCTTGAACTTTATTGCAAGAATCGGCAAGCCACTTAGGCCCACCCATATAGCCTAGTCTCCAACCAGTCATAGAAAAACCTTTGGAAAAACCATTTACGGTCGCAGTATTTTCTTTGACATTTTCAAAAGCACCTATGCTTTCATGTTTTCCTGCAAAAGTGATGTATTCATAAATCTCGTCAGATACGATCAAGATATTTCCATTCTCTCCGATGACATCTGCAATTGCTTTTAGTTCTTCTTTGGTATATACAGAACCTGTAGGATTGCAAGGTGACGAGAAAATTAGCATTTTTGTTTTATCTGTAATAGCATCTTTTATTTTATCCGCTTGTACTTTAAAATCTTCTTCAATCCCTGCACTCAAAACAATAGGATTACCACCAGCAAATTTTATGATTTCTACATACGATACCCAATATGGTGCAAGTACGATAGCTTCGTCTCCTTCATTTAAGACTGCCATACATATATTTGCGATGCTTTGTTTAGCGCCATTGGAAACCACTATTTGTGTTGGATCGAATTCTAAGCCATTTTCAGTTTTGAATTTATCGCATATGGCTTTTCTGAGATCGAGCGCACCTGGTACAGGGGTATATTTGGTATTTCCTTTTTTAAGTGCCTGATATGCAGCATCTTTGATGAATTCTGGCGTGTCAAAATCTGGCTCACCTAGACTTAAGGATATTACATTTACGCCTTTCGAAGCTAGATCTCTTGCTTTTTGTGCCATTCTGATGGTGGCCGACTCTTCCATTGCCTGAACTTTTGCAGACAACATTTTTGATGGGTTAATACTCATGATTGTTAGATATCTTATTGTGTTCTTAATTACTGCAAAGGTAAACAAAATTTTATTTTGAACAGCAAGTACTTTCTCTAAAATAATGAAGTTTAGCCAAATGAATTAAATGACTCTATATGGATTATATGAGTTTTCTAAATCACCTAATTCATCGAAATATGCCAATTTATTGTTTTCTTATACCACAATATCTACTTCTGCGTCACCCAATAATAAGGTGCAATTGATAGATTGTTGACCAAAGTTTAGGGTTTCTATAGTCGCTTTACTTACATGTGGGTACAGGGTGATCAAGTTGTGATGTACGTGTACATTTGGTATTTTTGCTATATATTTACTCAAAGTCTCTGCGGGTTTTATAGGTAGTACAGACTGGATTTTTGTACTTATAATACGCTCAATAATAGGGGACGATAGTTTATATATGATGTTTTGAGCATCTATGTCAATATCCAAATTTTCTAAATCAATTTGCTGTTGTTGGATATCTAGTGTAGGTAAACAAGTAATGGTTATAAGTCCTTTAATGGGTTGAAGCAGATTTGCTTTTATCTCTAAGAAACTTGTCATCCTCATATGAATGCTTTCGATTTCAAAAGATTTGCCACCCAATTCTTGGCCGTTAAGCTCGGATATTATCATTTTAGCAATTCCTTTGTATGATAATTCGATATCTATTTTTTGGAGTTTGGATTCTGTTTTTTCTTCTGTCCAGAAAAACTTAGGTGTTTGGTTTCGCTCAAATTGTACTGGTAGGTCTGAGACTTTACTTAATATCTCTAACCACATATGTACATGTATGTCATTTTCGTCTTCTCTGAACACATCAGATTGAATCTGAAGAAGTTGAAAGTTAAAGTATAAATCTGGTTTTTTGTAAATTGGGTAGTTTATACCATATTCATTCAAATATTTTATCAAGATTTCATTTAAATTAATATCTGAAGCAATCTTTTTATCTAGTTTTTCAAGTGTATCTTCTTTTACATATTTTATTACACAGTCGCTTAATGTTTCAATAGGAATGGTGAGTTGTCCAAGTGTTACCTTAGGCGATTCTATCCAATCGTGAGATACCAAAGTAGATTTTGTCGTCAACAAAAAATCTTCATCTACTTGACAAGCTACTTCTAGACATATTTTAATGGTTCCTTCACCTTCTATGCTGAATAAACCCGCAGATTTTGTAAATCCAAAATTAATCGGAGCGTTTATAATAATTGATCTAGATTTTACATTGACTGTAATGTTATTGTTTTCAACCTGTTTGAGTTGTATTATGTACCCGCTTGCATCAATTTTTTCAACTAAAAGTTTTTTTAGTTCTTCATGTATAAAGGCATTGATCTTAGATTTTGAAATTTTAAAATCCAAAAAAAGATTATTATCATTCATTTTACTTTCTTTAAATGGTATCGATTGTTATAGTGGTACAAACGTATGTAATATTTATGTAATATAAAAACATTGAAGCCGTTTATTTTACATCTTTATCTTCCATGAAGGAAATATTAGTTACTTTTGATTTTCTAAATTGGTTATGAAATACTGTTGAAATTTTAATTTTAAGATTGAGCAATTCAAAAATATTAACTCCATAATGGCAAAATATAGGGTATTAAATAGTGTGGAATTAGAAGCATTACAAGATGACTTTATCAAATTTCTTGTTCTTAATGGTATCACAGCACAAGATTGGATAAGTATAAAAGAAAGTCAACCTTTGATTACGAATGGTTTGATAGAAGCTTTTAGTGATGTTGTTTTTGAAGGAATCATTAGGAAAACAGAATACCTAGAATATGCAGATAAATCAGGAATCAAGGTTTTTAAGTGTGAAGCTGAAAAGATAACTTTGGTAGGCTTGGATCATTTGGCAAATGAAGAAATAGATTACAGCGATTTTGAAAAACTAAGCCATGCCATTTCAAACCGACCTGACGCATTTACAATTTATAAAAATTCAAAACCTTATAACCCTAATCGCAGCACTGAAATATTTAAAATGATTTCTTCTGGAGCAATGGCAACAGACTCAAAACTATTTGAATTGCTAGAGAAACTTTGTTGACGAAATTATTTAATTGACATTCCCTGTTTTAATAACTTCTATATTTACGGTGACCGTGTTGCCTGGATCCGAGGTTATGACTTGGTTACAAGACAAACATTTGTATGAAGGCGTATTCGGAAATTGAGAAATCAAACCTAAAATCATCTTTTTGATTTGCAAAACGTCAAATGCTGTCACTTTTGTATCATTATTTACGTCAGCACCTGCTAATTGACGATTTGTAGTCAACAGTTTTGTACCTAAAATATGTTTTTGTACATCCAATGCATCCAAAGCTGTGATGGCGTTGGTATATCCTGGGCCATTACTTTCCATGATAATAATAGGATCTTGCATTTGTGGAAAAGCAGTTGATGGGTAGTCAAATACAAATTGATTTTGGCTATTTTTCGTAATTTCTATTTTTGGTGTGGATGCATTATTCGGTTTTACGTAAAACTTAACATGTCCATCTGGAATATTAAGATTATTAGATTGAATATTTAATTGTACCGTAGTAGGGTCAGGCGCATTTCCACCAGGCATTTGAGCACCTGTAGCTGCTATGGCTTCATCAAGATCAGAAAAAAATAAAGGATAGTTTAATGTTCTATCTGGTGAAATAACTGCAAATGAAGGAGTCCCATACCACGATCCATAGGTACCAGATTTGAATGGATCTACAATGGCTGGAGCATTTCCTTCATGACTGATGCCTTTCATAGTGAGTCCGTAATTAGCTTTGAATGCATTTACTTTAGCATTGTTGTCAGATGTTATGGTTGTAGCTTCTAAAAATTCTACATCGTTATTTCCAGATCCCCAAGCTTCATATTTGTCTTGCCATTGAGGAGAGATCGCAATACATGGAGGACAAGTGGTAAAAAAGAATTTGATCACGACAGTTTTTCCTTGATCTAGATATGACGTGTACAGATTGTGTGTATTCCCTTGTGAATCAGTGACTGTAAAGTTATGCATAGTCATTTGACTAAAGTTGGGCTGAACCACCAAGATGCTGATAAAAATAACTAATAAGCATCTAAATTTAAGTATTACTTGTATCATATCGACTAAAATTAAAAGACAAAATTACAGTATTAAATGATAATAATCAATATAACTTTGTCATTTTCAATGTATTTGCGATATTATTTATGGTTTTTTATCTAATTTTGCCCTTATGACACAACCAAAAGTACATTTTCAATGGGTCAAAGGCCTGACGTATCAAGAAGTATGGGATTTTCAGACAAGTATTCATAAACAATTGGTAGAAAGGAAGTTGCAAAAAAGAGATTGGGCAGAGACTGAGAAGAGTCTCAAAGATCAAGAAAATCAACTAATATTTTGTGAGCATTCGCCTGTTTTTACCCTTGGCAAAAGTGGTTCTATCGATCATTTACTTCTCTCTGATGATGAGTTGTCAAGAGGTCATATTGAGTTTTTCAAAATAAATAGGGGAGGAGACATTACATATCATGGCCCTGGGCAAATTACTGGTTACCCTATATTTGACCTTGACGAATTTTTTACGGACGTGCATAAATATGTGCGAATGATTGAAGAGGCAATTATTCAAGTTTTGGCGATATATGGATTAAAGGGTGAACGCATCGATTCTTATACAGGCGTATGGCTTCCGCCGAATGAAACATCTGATCAGTATAGAAAGATTTGTGCAATTGGGGTCCACCTTTCTAGATGGGTGAGCATGCATGGTTTTGCCTTAAATGTCAATACGGATCTTGATTATTTTGATAAAATCATTCCATGCGGTATAGTTGATGAAAACAAAACGGTGACATCGTTGGCAAAAGAATTGGGTCGTGAAGTGCCACTTCAAGAAGTAGGCGAAAAACTTGTATTAGCTTTTAA
>DAOLFJ010000016.1:0-5914 GCA_035326365.1 Saprospiraceae bacterium
AGTTTTCTGTTTTTAACGCTATTTTTCAAACTTTTGACTAAAAATGAAAAGGCCAATTCAACGTTGCAAATGGCATTTAAGCTTTGATTGGTCTTTCTTTTTTCAATATATTTATTTGTGTAGTTGAAAAGTAGGTTTAATTATTAAATAATCAATCTCTTATATTTAAATAATGTATAAATTGCTATTTATAATATGCTTCTAATCAAATAGATAGAAACTTCTAAACTTAAGATAATTATAAAGTTTGAACCAATGTATATTGATGCTATTGGCAAAAGTCTTTGATGACTAGTTAATTATTCTTGGCTAATATACAGCTATATTCACAAACACTCATTATCTTTGCAAAACGACATTTAGTGTCGAAATAACAATAACTCTTTGTCCACATTAAACTCTTTATGCCATGTTATTTGCAAAAATGAATATTTTATGGATTCTTCTTGCGCTTGTAGTTGTTTTTGTTTATTCTTCTTGTAAACAACAACAAAAAGGAACAACTGAAACAAGCACATATGAAAAACCTAGAGTTCCAGATTGGCATAAAAATGCAGTGATTTATGAAGTGAATCTCAGACACTTTACTACTGAAAATACATTCAAATCATTTGAAGCACATATACCACGTCTCAAAGAGATGGGCATTGATATATTGTGGTTTATGCCTATAAATCCAGTCAGCGTCAAAAATCGAAAAGGTGAGCTAGGTAGTCCGTACTCTATTGGCGACTATTACAAAACCAACCCAGAGTTTGGGACAATGGAAGATTTTAAGCATATGGTCCAGGCCATTCACGATGCAGGTATGTATATCATAATCGATTGGGTACCAAATCACACAGGATGGGACAATCCTTGGATTACGGAGCATCCTGATTGGTATACAAAAGATAAAGATGGCAATATCATAGATCCAATAGATTATAATACGGGTAAATCTTGGGGATGGACAGATGTGGCAGATCTCAACTATGATAATTCTGAAATGCGTTTGGGTATGATAGAAGCGCTAAAGTTTTGGGTTAATGAAACAGGCATAGATGGCTATCGAATGGATGTAGCTCATGGTGTACCTGCTGATTTCTGGGTGCAATGTGCAGACTCACTTTATGCATTGAAACCATTATACATGCTATCGGAAGGTGAAGTGCCAGAAATAGTAAATAACGGGACATTTATAGCTGATTATGGTTGGGAGATGCATCATTTACTTAATGAAATTGCAAAAACACAAGGAGCAAATAGAAAATCTGCCGCACAGTTGGTACAAGGAAATGTAGTAGAAGGCGATAAAAAAGAACAAGTAAAAAAGACAGCACTAGATATCGATGCGCTTCTTTCAAAAAAATCTACGCAATACTCCAAAGGTTATCAAATGCAGTTTACGTCAAATCATGATGAAAACTCTTGGGCAGGTACAGAGTTTGCTAGAATGGGTGAAGGACACAAGGCTTTTGCAGTTTTGACAGCGACATTTAATGGAATTCCATTATTATACACAGGTCAAGAATCGGCTATGGACAAGCAACTTGAGTTTTTCAAAAAAGATAGTATTCTTTGGGGAGATTATAGTTATGCTGGATTTTATAAGGCACTTTATGGTTTGAAACATCGCAACCAAGCCATTTGGAATGGAACACATGGTGGTCCATTAGTCAAAATACCTACAGGAAATGACGAAAATATTTATGCCTTCACTCGAGAGAAAGATGGAGACAAAGTAGTAGTGATAATCAATTTGTCAGCTCAAAAACAAAAGGCAACTATCGGTGGTGACAACGCGACAGGTGTTTATACAAATATTTTTACAGACGAAAAACAAGAATTAAAAAAGGATGATGTCCTAGAACTTAATGCTTGGGATTTTGTAGTTCTTTCTACAAAATAAGGTAGTAATACTCAGTTGAGAAAACGGTAGTAAAGGCTTTTGATAGCAGCAGGATTAGATCGGAAAGTGAACATAAGAAATGCCATTAAATTGAGCAGATTTACTTTAAGGTAAGAATTGTTTGCATATTTTCTAGATGAAACTGTCGCCCTATTTTGGATGATAGTGATTGTTTTTTTTGCTTTTCTTAGTCGTCTTACAAAATCAAAATCTTCCATAATACAAAATTGGGTGTCGTAACCATTCATTTGTTTAAATAATGCAGCGGTCATGAAGTGTATTTGGTCGCCGCCACCAGCAAAGACTCCATCCTTGGTTGTAAATTTTGCATTTATATTTAACAAAGTAGTGGTCGGGTGGAATTTGTAAGCAAAAAATCCAAATTGCTGTTCATGCGTCAAGGCGACTTTAATATCATTAATAAATGTTTTAGGTGGCAACACATCAGCATGCAAAAAACAAAATATGACTCCTTTGGCTATCTTTGTCCCTTCATTCATTTGGCAAGCTCTTCCAGCTTTTGGAGATTTAATGTATATTTGACGATAATCATTAACTACATTTTTTGTATCATCTGAACTTTCAGGACTGTCAGAAATGATGACTTCAAAAGTTGATTTATCTAATGAATCAAAAAACAACAAGAGGTTTTGTATGTTTTTAGATTCGTTGTACGTAGGAATGATTATTGAAATAAAAGGCAAATTGTTTTTGATTATTTTGGTCAAAAGTAATTCGTTTCTTCAAAATACCATTAACTTTACTCAATAATCATGCAAATATTACATTTTTGTGATTATCTGAAATTGTGTTTAAATATTGAAAATATCCCCAAAATTGTGCTTTTATGCATCGTATAAAATCTTTGTTGTTTTTGCTTTTCACATTTTTTATTACCCAAAATGTCTTTTCTCAAGGTATTCCTATCAATTATTTATTGACATCACAAGAGTTTTTGGAAGACATTCGTGACAAAAAAGATGTATCTGCTTACTTAAAAATATTTGAAGCATGTGATATCAACAATCTAAGTGGTCAATTAGGTACTGATGACCAGAAATTTGCTTTTTGGGTCAATATTTATAATGCAAATATCCAAGTGATACTCTCTGCTCAACCAAAAAAATATGACGATAGACGCACATTTTTTAGCGAAAAGCAAATCAATATCGGGGGAGAATTAATGAGTTTTGCAGATATCGAACATGGCATTCTGAGACGATCACAACATGAATTTTTTTTAGGATATTTAACAAGATTATTTCCAAGTAGCTTAGAAAAAAAACTGAGAGTAAGCAAAAGAGATTATCGAATACACTTTGCACTCAACTGTGGTGCAAAATCTTGTCCGCCAGTAGCTATTTACGATTGGACACGACTCGACGAACAATTTGATAAGAGCTCAAAAGCTTATTTGAATAAATTTACTACATACAAATCGGATGAAAAGACCGCTTATGTGACTAGTCTATTTAGTTGGTTCAGAGGAGATTTTGGTGGACTTGATGGCATTAAAGATATACTATTAAAATACCAATTGATTCCCGATAAAAATACGAGACTGAAGACTTCCAACTACGATTGGACATTAGATTTAGGCAATTTTATCACTCTCTGAGCCCTAAGCTTCCTCTGAAAATTCTCAGTTCACCATAAGTAAAATCTTCACCAGCTTTTTCTTTCATATCAGAAAGATTTCCACCAGTATATCCTTCAAATAGGATCTCAAGAGACCTGATTTTATCATCTGATAATACTTCAGTGATGGATACTTTACCTTCTTCGATCAATCTTGCCATATGACCTTGCACCGTTGTCATAGTGAGTTTCCGCTCTCTAACGATCTCTTCTAGCGACTTTTTGTCAAGCCACATTTCATAGGTGATTTGGTAGGTGGATTTTTTGTCACCTTTTTCCTTTTTGGGCTTACGGACGTAATAAGAAAAGTCTTCCGTATCGTCTTCTGTTGTGATGAGGTCTGGATGAGTGGCCTTCACTTTTTCTTTTATCACTTCTAGTTTGTGCGAGCGGTAGTTTTTGGTAAAGTCATTTGTGAGGCTGTCTTTATTAATAATTTGACCTTCGATATAAGCTTCGATGATGAGCTTCGATTTTGTCATTCCCAGAATTGTTTGTAATGTCAATTCTTCCATATGCATCAGTTCCGAGAAATATTCTTTGACCCTCTTTACTCTTTTGAGTTCTTCCATTTTGGTCATAACTTCGTTTAGGACATCATCTAGCGTAGGAAAAAAATGATCTGTAGCTCCTATAACTTTGGTTTTTATGCCATTATAATCCACGTCTGCCACAGTAAAATGAACATCCAACCATGCTGAAAATCTTTTTGATACGTCTAAAAGATGTGATACTTTTTCAAAAATCAGACTAGCCCAAACGGTATGCTTTGATTTTTCAGATAAGATAGCATTACTATTATACGATTCTGCATGTTTTTTCCATTCTGAAATAAGATAATGGAAGTCGAAGCCTTTCTTTACAGTATCATACATAAATTTTTTGGTACCCGTTGCTAGAGTTTGGTTAATCAGGTTTTCGTCAGCTTCGTTTTGGGCGTATGACATGACGTCTTGAGCATTTTGAATACCACGCATTTTCAGCATATCTACGAGTACAAGTCCGTCCATAGACCGCAATCTTGAGAGCGCCACATATGCCTGACCAGGTTGGAATACGTCACCTACATCAAGAATAGCTTTGTCAAAAGTCAAGCCTTGACTCTTATGTACAGTAATGGCCCATGCAAGTTTTATAGGGTAATGGACAAATGTGCCGATGACTTCTTCTTCTACTTCTTTGGTATTATCATTGACATTGTATCTGATATTGGTCCATTCATATTTTTCTACTTCGATAGTATAGTTTTCATCTGGAAAAAGCACATAGATTTCATCTTTGGATAATGATTTTACCACACCCATTTTGCCATTATAAAACCGTTTGTCTTGAGAAAGATCGTTTTTGGTAAACATGATTTGAGCGCCTACTTTGAGGTGTAAGGTTTCTTCCATAGGATACATTTTGTCAGGAAACTCACCTTCAACTTCTGCTTTATAGCTGAATAATTTTTCTCGAAGATTGTCTAATGATTGAGTATTGATCTCGTCGGCTTTACGGTTGTGTGTGGTGAGATAGATATATCCAGGATGTGCATGAAGGTCGAAATCTGGTTTTACATATTTGCTCAAAACTTCCATGTCCTCTTCTTTTATGACATTGTTGCGAAGATTGTTGAGCACTCCTATAAATCTATCATCTGACTGGCGAAAGATTTTTTTCAGTGAGATATAAAGCGGTTTTATCTTTTGTACTACATGCGCGTGAAAGAAAAATACACCTTGATAATAATTTTTCAAAACATGCCATTCCTCATTTTTGACTACTGGTGGAAGTTGCAATAAATCTCCTATAAACAGTACTTGCACACCGCCAAAAGGTTGTTCTTTTCGACGTACTCTTCGCATCACAAAATCCATTGCGTCAAGTAAATCTGCACGCAACATACTAACCTCATCTATGACAAGCAAATCTAATGCTCTGATTACAGCTTGCTTAGTACCACTCATCTTGAATGTTTTGCTTAGAGATGAGATCGAGTCTATTTTTACACCATTATTATGATCCGGAATATAAGATGGATCAGGTACAAAACTGCCAGGAGCAAGCTGAAACATGGAGTGAATGGTCACTCCGCCAGCATTTAAAGCAGCAATACCTGTAGGTGCTACAACTACCGTATTTTTGTGGGTAGTGCTTATAATTTGTCTCAATAAGGTAGTCTTGCCTGTTCCAGCTTTTCCAGTAAGAAAGATGGAATGATTGGTCTGATTTATAAACTTTAAAACATTAAGGCCGTCTGCTGAGATAGATATCGTTTCCATGATAATTTTCTTTATATCATGTAAAAATAATATCTTAATTTTAAATAAGCACTATTGTTGTAAGAAAAAAATCTAAAAGACTGGATATTCTGTTTCATTAACAATATAAAATATACCTAAT
>DAOLFJ010000016.1:6014-31978 GCA_035326365.1 Saprospiraceae bacterium
TCCTAGTCTTTAGATTTGCAATTAAGACTAGTTTTTTCTCAAAAGGTGGTGGATCTAGCTCTAATGTGGTCTCAAAAAAATTCTCACATGAACTGAAAGAAAAACCTATGATCGAAAGAATTATAAAATATTTTAATGTTTGCATGTTTTTTGATTTTTAGAAGTCAATAGAGTAATTAATGTACGGTATCAGTGGGAAAAGACTGACTTGTTTTAGTTTTTGGGTAGATTCCCCAGTTTCATAATCATAGTCATTGGCAAAATAAACAAAGAATGGGTTATTATTAACGTAAGTATTATAAGTACCTAATGACCAAGTTCTTGTATATTTTTCTCTTTTCTTGACAAAGTTAATACCTATGTCCAGTCTATGATATGGGTTCATTCTATAACTATTGCGCGCACCATAAGTTTGTATCGTACCACCAGGACCACTATATGAAGAATTAGCCAAGGTCGTCGCATTTCCAGTTCCATATACCCAAGTAGCTGCTACATTTACCTTTTTAGAGATGTCATACATACCTACGATAGAGATGTCGTGTCTTCTGTCGTATCTAAATGGAAATTTTTTGCCATCGTTAATTTCTGCAAATTGTCTGTTGGTCCATGCAAGAGTATAACCTATCCAGCCATTAAATCTGCCCTTTTTCTTTTGTATAAAAACTTCAAAACCATATGCATCACCATCTCCTTGTGTAACACGATCTTGCCAATCGCTCAGATCAAAAAGTCCTTCACCATCTTTGTAGGCAATCAGGTTTTTCATCTTTTTGTAATAAGTCTCTACACTGACTTCAAACTCTTCAAAACTCTTTGCAGCACCGAGCGCTACTTGCCAAGAATCTTGTGGTTTAATCCGTCCAGTAGTGGGTAGCCAGAGATCAGTAGGTAGTCCGATTCCTTCGAATGCAAGTAGATTGATATACTGTCTCATAGTGGCAAATGATGCTTTCAGGCCTATATCATTTGGTAGGACCTGATTTAAGCTTAATCTTGGTTGTAGTGATGTGTAAAACTTGCTATCTACATTAAACGCAGAAAGGTGTAGGCCAGCATTCAGCTTTGTATTGCGTGCTAGTGTGATATCATCTTCGATGTAGGTAGCATATTCTGTGGCATAAATATTTTTCTGACCTACTTCTAGATTAAAGTTTTCATTTTCACGAGTGTTGACCTGATTAAGGATGAATAAACCTGGTTCGAACTTGTGATAAATGCCACTAATTCCGAATTTTATGTAATGATTTGGTTTAGGTAAATAATCAAAATCTACTTTAAGCGCGACGTCTTCTATACCGGAAAAGTATTCTAATCCTATTTCATCAAGTTCATTCTCATCTGTAAATTCTGTTCCAGACTCTACTTTTGTATTTAGTTTATATTTGCTGTAAGTCATTGTTGTGTTTGCAAATAGCTTATTATTAACTTCATGATTCCATCTCAAAGCTCCTGTCAAATTTCCCCATCCAAGTCCTGTGTCCGTAAAATCTCTAATAGAACCTTCCAGATCTTTTTCGTCATAATAAAACTTATCCTGTCCTGTATAAACACTTAGATAAAGCTTGTCTTTATCTGAAAATTTGTGGTTTATTTTTGCATTTAAGTCATAAAAATAATAGCCTGTAGAACCATCAGTTCCTGAGTTTTTAAACTCGCTCTTTATAAATGGTCTAGCTAGTACATCTACATATGTTCTTCTTCCTGATAATAAAAAAGATGTTTTTCCTTTCGAAATTGGACCTTCTAATGTAAATTTAGAAGCGATCAAACCAACGCCTACATTCCCATGAAATTCATTATTGTTGCCCTCTTTCATATTTATTTCTAATACAGAGGATAATCTACCGCCATATCGTGCAGGAAAACCACCTTTTATCAATTTCACGTCTTTGATAGCGTCAGAGTTGAACACACTGAAGAATCCGAAAAGGTGTGATGCATTATACACGGGTACGCCATCGAGTAGGATTAAGTTTTGGTCAGGACTACCTCCTCTCACATAGAATCCGCTTTGTCCTTCACCACCTGACTGTACGCCTGGCAATAACTGTAATACTCGCAAAACATCTACTTCACCGAGAAGTGCGGGTACTTTTTTTATCTGTTGGATGGGAATTTCCGCTACACTCATTTGGGTTTCACGTTCTATTTTTTTTGATTTTTCAGCCGTAATTTCGATAACTTCTAGCTCGATAGCAGGATCGATATCGATATTGAGTTTTACATTTTGGGTTAGATTTAATATTTTTGTGACAGTTTTATATCCAATGTAGGAAAAAGAAATTTCGACATTTTCTGAACTTGGTACTGTAAGAGAATAAAAGCCAAAATTATTGGTCACCGTTCCAATATCTAAAGCAGGAATGTAAATATTGACACCTATTATTTTTTCTCCATTTCGGATGTCGCTGACATAACCACTAATGACTGAATTTTGAGCAACGTTTTTTGTAAATACGCTCACAAACAACATCAAAAAGAGTAATCTTAAGGACATAAGCATAATTTTATCTATATTTTTGTTGAAATTTTAACTTAATTAAGAATATGTTGAAATTTTTATTGCTTTATAATCAATGTCTTATGAACCTGGCTTCAAAATAATCTCATCGTTTAGTTCACTAAACTTTTTAATTCTTTTATCGTCAGAACTATAACCGATTGATTAGCAACTGAGAAAATTTTTAAACATACTCTTAATTTCTAATAGTGTTAACGACGTAAAGGTATAGTTATTTTGTTTTCAGATAAATAAAAGAGAGTACTTATAGACAAAATAGATTATTTGATCTTCAAAAGTATGTTGTGGGTTGATGTATGAATAACTTAATGTATGTGATTGAAATATTTCATAAGATGTAAACTTGAGATTTATATTTCTATATTCCTCCATCTTCGTCACTCATCAAGCCTCTATTTATAAACGAAATCAAAGGTTTCAATGCTATAAGTGATTCTTTTACAAAAGGAATAAATTTTTCAGAAGTGAGCAAATTGTCTGGAATTTTCCTCGATGCAGTAAAGCTCTTTAACTTGAGAAATTCAATAGCAGGATTTTCGGCTTCATAACCTTTTGGTGGTCTGGAAAGTTTTTGTCCTGGATCAACATCCATTTCACCATACATTTTTTTAAAACTTGGATCACCCAATATTTTCTCTAAATCATGAAAAAAGTAGTTGATTTCCTTTCGTACTTTTGCCAATAATGGCGCTTCAGGCATCCAAAGTCCGCCACCCACAAAAGATTGGCCTTCTTCAATATGGATATAATAAGCAGCCAATTGCATTTTTTTGCCGTAAGGATGAAGTGCAATACCTAGATTAGTTTTGTAAGGAGTTTTATCTTTTGAAAATCGGATGTCCTTATTAATTCTGAAGGTACAGTCTTTTGCAGATAAGATATCCAATGTCTCATCTTCCTTTTTCATTTCTTCTAGAATGTCACCTGCAAGTTGGATATAGTCAGCTTTGACTTTATCATATCTTTTTCGGTTTTGGTCAAACCATTCTTTGTGGTTGTTTTGACGCAATTCTCTGAAAAACTCTAAGGTAGATGGTTGTAACATATCAATATCTTTTAAACATTTTTGCAAAATTTAGAATAGCTGAAACTGTAAAAAGTTTAATCGGCCTTGTTCTCAGCATGATTTTAATATCATCCAAAAAAGTACCACTTTCATCCAGGAATTGGAATATTTTTTTTAATGAATTATTGCGAAATATCGAAGAAAAAACATCAGAACCGACTTCATTGTTTCTGTATAAAACATCCAAAAATATCAAATCATAATACCAATACCTACGTCTACGATGGAATCTTGTGAAATCAGATTCTATTTTTAGGAAGTTAATCAGTTCTTGTGTCTTCCTAGTTGTCGATGCAAATGTATATCCCGTACTAGCTTTGGTCCATCCGCCAGCACTACCTATATATAAGATATTAGATGTATTATGACGTTCAAAAGGGTAGGATGTCATAGGGATATCACCCATTTCGGTTTCGGTAATAGTGTATTCTGAGATACCTAGATTTGATAAATATAGTTTTATTTCTGACTCATATTCGGCTTTGTTAAGCAAATATTCAGAAAACAGGGTGTATTCTACTAATGCTTCATATGGCGTTGTGGGCAGGACATACATAAACCGAGTATTCCCTTTTTGTTCCACTGTAAAATCCATAAAAGTGGCCTTACTATCGTCAAAAACAGGAGTTTCTGATTTGACAAACCAGCCAATAAAGTGTTGTTTTAGGTATGGGAATTCTGGTAGTGTGGCTATGATGGAAGGATCAAAAATGGAGTTGAAGACTTTTTTACCGATAAATATTTTATCATCAGAATGTATATTTACGAGATTTTCTTTTTCAGTTATTAGATTAATTCCATTAGTAACGAACTCAAAATTGGATTTGTCTTTCAGAATATTGTAAATGAAATTATAAAAGTCACTACTTCGCAGCATTTTATAATTATAGTGACCTAAGTCTATATCTTTTGCTAAATTCTGACTAGCAAAATATATTTTTGGCCAGGATTTTGAAATAATATGATCCCATTCTCCAGCGCCTTCTTGCCAGAAACACCAAGTTCTATCATTGGTATTTTTAACAAATTTGTCAATGAGCAGTATTTTTTTATCATCAAAAAATGAATCCTGACTCATCCTGTAGGCAAGCATAAGTCCAGCTGCGCCAGATCCTGCTATAATGAAATCATATATTTCGCTTGTCTTCAAAAGCTGCTTTGGATGAAGTAAAAATTATAAAAATACTCAAAATTAAGCATTCAAAAAGGCAGAAATGGCATCTTTAGCAAAATCAGATAAGATCAGATTTCCGCTCATTTCAGCACGGTTTTCTAATAATTGGCCCCAATGATCCGTACCTTCCCAAAACACTTTTTTTAATTGGGCTAGTGCTGCGGGATTTTTCTTAACCAAATCTGCGGTGAAATGATCGATATAAGCATCCAATTGTTCGACACTTTCAAATGCTTCTGTAAACAATCCCTTTTGTTTGCCCCATTCTGCGGTCTGCCATTCATTTGCATTAATCGCCATTTGACTGAAGGCCGAAAGACCTACTTTGCGCTCCACGACAGGACCTATCACAAATGGACCAATACCTACTGCAAGTTCTGAAAGTCTTATAGATGCGTACTTAGTAGCCATACAATAATCACATGCTGCTGCTAGACCTACACCACCACCGACAGCTTTTCCGTGGACTCGACCTATTACTATTTTGGGACATTTCCTGATCGCATTGATGACATTGGCAAAGCCCATAAAAAACTTCTTTCCCGTATCAAAGTCTTGAATAGCAGCCAATTCAGTAAAACTAGCGCCAGCACAAAAAGAACGATCACCAGCACTTTTCAGCACGATGAGCATGGTATTATCATCGACACCTGCTTTATTAATGTGATCTACCAATTCTGATAATAAGTGCCCAGGCATGGAGTTTTGCGCGGGATGAGAAAATTCTATTGTCGTGACATTGTTAGAATAAGTAGATATGATGTGACCGTTTGACATGGTATTTGGATAAGTTGGTTATTGAAAACAATAATACTATTCAATAACCAATGTTGATTGATTTTGTTGACTTAATCACTGATCTTTGCCATCAATTTTTAATGACGCCAGCGAAACTTGCGGTTTTGACGATACAATCTAATTGTTGTACAAAATCTCGTTTTTCTTTACCAGGGGCAAATACAAAAGCATCGATAAACACAATCTCTCCTGCTGCTTCATTGTGTAAAACATAACTCACAAATGGTCCGCCCATAAAATCATTTTCTGTTTCCCAGATACCACGTACCTCCTTGACAAACACATTGTTATTGGTGTAGGAATACTCTAATGCTGGCAAGTCTATCACGTTTGTACTCATATAAGCATCTGCAAAACCCGTGCGAATGAACTGTTTTCCATAAGTATTGCGCATACTGATGATGCTGTCTAATGAAAACTGAGATTGATCCCGATATGGAAACTTTCTGAATACTAGACTTTGGATGATCTCTTTGTTGTCCATCCGCAGCCACATAAAGTTTTTGTCTTGCAATGCTTTTACGTATAGGTCTGGAATTCTTATGCTGATACCGAAACTATCAAGGATTTCTGCAGATAATGTTCTGTTTTCGCCTTTGATACCAAAAACCGTTGCTTGGAGATTTTTTTCATCGTGCTGATTGATTCTTTTGGCTACTAAAGGGAAATTATCTCTTATTGCACGTGCTAATTTTTCCTTACCATTCGCAAAAATATAAAAAACAATCTGTTCTTTTGCCCATTTATTATTACCTATGGAAGAAGTAAAAGTAGTGTCCTTGATTGCCCTTGAAAACCTTTCTGCACCTAGATCAGTGCGAAGCATTTTAGTAGTAGATGATAAAGTGTCTGCTACGTCAGCTACGAGCACATAAATACGCAACTCTTTTTGTAAAGGCTTGGCAATCAAGTCTTCAGGTGTAAGAAACCTTAGGTCAAACATAGGTTCTTCTGCAGGTAGAACAGGATAAGCAGATTGAAAATAATTAATTACTGTGTCGCCAATAGCGCTCTCTGCCATTTCTTTGTCTGTCAGGATGACGACATTATTTATCCTACCCATTGCCGTCGGTTTATTGACCATTGCATCAGTGACAGCATTTTTGCAAGAAGATATCATGCATGTAAAGCCAATCAAAAAACCTAAATATTTTATATTGAATTGCATCTCTTAATTTTTAATGAATACTATTAAGGTTGTCGTGAGATATTCAGTTGCCTGATTCTGTATCTACATTTTCTACATTAAAGATGCAAATTTATAGATTTTTGGCGTCAGTAATTAGATTATTGATGAGTCTTGCTAAAAAAATACCATAAAATCTCAGTTTTACGTTGTAATTTTGCCTTGCGTGGTGTGGTCAAAAGCATGACGTTTATATTTTTGAGGTAAACTCTTTATAAGTTTTAAAATAAGATTTTTGATAAAATGGTAAGATATATTTTAGGTTTTCTATTCGTCTCATTACTTTTTTCATGTCAAAATACGAAGGCACCTGATGTGAGTCATATCAAAGCCGATATTGAAATTGTACGTACCGAAAATCAATTATCGTCGATAAAAAGTGTCTCAGACCTTAATAAATTGATGGATGGGCACAAAGCTTTTTATAGATTGTATTTCTCAGAGGTATTATCCATTAGCAACGCCAATAATCCTGACAGTCTTTACACTGGAGTTTCTGGATTTTTAAGAGATTCGCTTATTTCTAATTTATTTAACCAAGTCGAGACAAAGTTTAAGGATCTTTCTACAGTCAAAGTCGAAGCTCAACAAATGTATCAATACCTTCAGCATTATTTTCCACTACAAATTTCAGTGCCTAGGATTTATACTTTTATTTCCGAATATGGTTATCAGGCGTTTATCTTCCAAGATGACAATGGTAATGATGGAATAGGTATAGGTTTAGATATGTTTTTGAGTCCTGAGATAGATTACAAAAGCATAAATCCCGATAATACCAATTTTTCATCTTACATCACACGCACGTGGAATCGTGAACATATAGTACCTAAAATAGCAGATCTTCACATTACTGAAATCATAGGAGATGCTCCTGGGCACAAAATGTTGGACCAAATGATTCATAACGGTAAAGCATTGTATATCAAAGATTTGATTCTCCCGATGATTCAAGATAGTCTCATTTTTGAATATACTGGGGAGCAATTGCAATGGTGTCAAGATAATGAACTAGAGATGTGGTCGTTTTTTCTTGACAAAAAATTATTTTATGAATCCAATCCAGTTAAAATAGGCAAATATATCAATCCAAGTCCAAATAGCCCAGATATGCCAGCTGATTCACCTGGTAGGACGGCAAATTTCATCGGGTACAAAATAGTTAAAGCCTTTATGGATAGATATCCTGAAACTACACTTGCTGAATTAATTGCCATGACAGATAGTCAACAATTGATGGAAAAATCCAAGTATAAACCGACAAGAAAGTAACAATTTGTTCTAAATGAGCATTTTGGAATATTATTTGTTATTACTTAATAATAAAAATATAATCAAATGAGTAACCGATCTATACCATTAGTAGATTTATCCAAGTTTGTGCAGGGCACAGAAGAGGAACGAATAGCTTTTGTCAATCAACTAGGAGATGCTTTCCATAGAGTTGGATTTGTAGGTGTCATTAATCATGGTATTCCACAGAGCAAAATTGATGCTTTTTATGATGCATCTAAGATGTTTTTCAGTATGCCAGTTTCTGTCAAAGAAAAATATGAGGTCAAAGGACTAGCTGGTCAAAGAGGATATACCTCATTCGGCAAAGAACACGCAAAACAATCAAAAGTAGCAGACCTGAAGGAATTTTTCCAGATCGGACAATTTGTAAGTGATGACCATCCACTCAAGGCAGAATATCCAGATAATGTAGATGTGTCAGAGTCACCTGAATTTTATCGTCAAGGAAAAGAATTGTACAAAGCATTTGAAGAAGCTGGTGGACATTTACTTCGTGCTATTGCATTACATTTAGGTCTAGATGAAAAATATTTTGATGATAAAATCGAGGATGGAAATAGTATTTTGAGGTCGATACATTATCCACCTATCACAGCAGAGCCAAAATCTGCTATACGATCTGAACAGCATGAAGATATAAATCTTATCACTTTGTTGGTAGGTGCTTCAGCAGGCGGATTGCAGTTGCTCACCTCAGATAATGAGTGGCTAGAGATACTTCCTGAAGAAGGTGAAATCGTCATCAATGTAGGAGATATGTTACAGCGATTGACCAATAATTATCTGAAGTCTACCACCCACAGAGTAGTCAATCCACCAAAAGAACAATGGCATGTGCCAAGATTATCCATACCTTTTTTCTTACATCCTAAAAGTAAAATGGACCTTACTTGTTTACCTTCTACAGTTACTCCTGAGCGACCGCTTGCTTACGAGCCAATCACAGCAGGTGACTATCTCGATGAAAGATTGAGAGAAATAGGACTGAAAAAATAATTCTTTACGTTGAGAGAGCCGAAATTATTAATGTCTTTATTTTGGTTCTTATATATCGATATCTACGTAGATAAATATTTTTTTAAAATAGGTTTCTTTGAAGAAATTTTAAAGACTTTTAGAACTTGGATTATCAATAACTTAAGTCGTAGTATTTTTTACAATATGAATTCTTTTAATTAAAAATGAGTACAACTGTAAGTATTTATTGCTTTGCATGTTGATATGTTGTATCTTTGCAGTTCAAAATAATAATAAAATGTTTAATTTAATATTTGGGTTAGGTGGTCAAGAATTATTAGTAGTTGGCCTTATCATATTAGTGTTTTTTGGTGGTAAAAAAATTCCTGAACTTATGAAAGGTCTAGGAAGTGGTATCCGTGAGTTCAACAATGCTAAGAATAATATCGAGGCAGAAGTAAAAGAAAATATGAAAGAGATCGACGCTAAGAAATAGTAAGACCTTTGTATTTAAGAGTTTAATATATCGTTTTGTATTTAAAGTGCTTTTAACAAGCAATCTTATTTAATATCGACATATTGCAAAGTAATAGAGCGCAGCATTACCTATTTGGTAGTGGCTGCGTTTTTTATTATTGTGAAAATTCATCAAGTCCATACTTATAGTTATTGATATAATGAAATGTATTATTTTGGACGTGATGTAAGACTTTGTCAAGGATGAGAACACTATTTTTATTTCAAACTTTCTTTTCTTACCGATATATTGAAATTTCTCATTCAATTTAGTGAAATTTGTGCCTTCGTTATCACGACAAATTATCGCTTCCAATGATTCAATTTTTTATCTCGACCGACAAAACTGTCTATGCCGTTCAATCCAATTCACCATTAAGCCATGAAGATTGTGAAAAACTCAATTGGCTCTTTGGTGATGCTAATTTGGCAGATTCACTTATTCTCGATGGGTTTTATGTTGGTCCACGTGCAGCGATGGTTACACCTTGGAGCACAAATGCCGTCGAGATTACTCAAAATATGGGCGTCAACGGAATCATAAGAATAGAGAAATTTAATGAATCTTCAGAAGAAGCTACTGATTACGATCCAATGCTATTTCAGAAGTATATCACATTGCATCAAGACATATTTTTGCTAAATATCGCACCTGAGGAAATCAAAGAAATCGACCATATTGGTCAATATAATAAAGAAGAAGGACTTGCACTAAGTGATGAGGAAGTGCAATACTTAGAAGATTTGGCTATTCGTTTGGGCAGAAAATTGACAGATTCAGAAGTTTTTGGCTTTTCTCAAGTGAACTCCGAACATTGTCGTCACAAAATATTTAATGGTCAATACGTCATAGACGGTGAAGTAAAACCCAAAAGTCTTTTTGCACTTATTAAAAGTACTTCTACGGCAAATCCGAATGATATTGTCTCCGCTTACAAAGACAATGTAGCTTTTGTCAAAGGTCCTGAAATGGTACAATTTGCCCCAACCAAAGGCGATGAACCTTCATATTATGAAAGGAAAACCTTTGATTCCGTACTTTCACTTAAAGCCGAAACCCACAACTTCCCTACGACGGTCGAACCATTTAATGGAGCGGCCACAGGTTCTGGTGGAGAGATCAGAGATAGATTGGCAGGCGGTCAAGGTTCTTTGCCACTGGCAGGCACGGCCGTATATATGACTTCATATTCAAGACTTGAAGCTGCTCGACCTTGGGAAGAAAAAGTGGAAGAAAGAAAATGGTTGTATCAAACACCCATCGACATCCTTATCAAAGCTTCGAATGGCGCATCCGACTTTGGCAATAAATTTGGTCAACCCTTGATAGCAGGTTCTATCCTTACTTTCGAGCATGAAGAAGATGCTAGGATTTTGGGATTTGACAAAGTTATCATGCTTGCTGGTGGCGTAGGATATGGAAAAATGGCGCAAGCCAAAAAAATGACTCCTGAAAAAGGGGACAAAATAGTCGTGCTCGGTGGTGAAAACTATCGTATTGGTATGGGTGGAGCAGCTGTTTCGTCAGCAGATACAGGTGCTTTTGGTTCGGGAATAGAGCTAAATGCCATCCAAAGATCAAATCCTGAAATGCAAAAAAGAGCTGCAAATGCCATCAGAGCATTGGTCGAAAGTGACCATAATCCTATCGTCTCTATCCACGATCATGGCGCTGGTGGACATTTAAATTGTCTGTCAGAATTGGTCGAAGAAGCTGGCGGCATCATTCATATAGATGCATTGCCAATAGGTGACCCAACTTTATCATTCAAAGAGATTATAGGTAACGAATCCCAAGAAAGAATGGGCCTTGTAGTCCATTCTAAAGACATTCCACTCGTAAAAACCATTGCAGATAGAGAGCGAGCACCTATGTACGTTGTCGGTGAGATCACAGACGATCATAGATTTATGTTTGTCTCTGACAAAACTGGTCAACAACCAATGAATCTTGCTTTGAGCGATATGTTTGGCAGCAGTCCCAAAATGGTGATTACAGATCAAACCAATCATGATAAGTACGCAGATATTTCTTACGCTGCATCTAAGCTTTATGAATACTTAGAGCAAGTACTTCAACTCGAGGCAGTAGCGTGCAAAGATTGGCTTACCAATAAAGTAGATCGTTGTGTAGGCGGTAGAGTAGCAAAGCAGCAATGCGCCGGACCGATACAACTTCCACTCAACAATTGTGGCGTCATGGCGCTTGACTATGAGCGTCATCAAGGTATCGCGACGTCAATAGGTCATTCGCCTGTCAGTGGATTGATAGACCCTGTAGCTGGAAGTAGGAATAGTATCGCAGAAGCATTGACAAATATCGTTTGGGCACCAATGGAAGATGGACTAAAAAGCATTTCACTTTCAGCCAATTGGATGTGGCCATGCAAAAATCCTGGTGAAGATGCTAGATTATATGCAGCTGTGGAAGCGTGTGCTTCTTTTGCCATAGATTTAGGGATAAATATTCCTACCGGCAAGGATTCATTATCCATGAAACAAAAATATGCCGACAAAGAAGTCATCGCTCCTGGTACTGTTATCATCTCCGCAGCAGGACATTGTAGCGATATCAGAAAAATTGTGGAACCGGTTTTGAAGACGAACGGTGGTGGTATTTACTACTTAAATATGTCTGGCCAAATACACGAGCTAGGTGGATCTTCTTTTGCACAGATCATTAATAAAATTGGCCAAAAAGCACCATCCATATCTTCTGCTGAGCAGTTTAAAACGAGCTTTAACCTTGTCCAACAACTCATAAATGATGGCGCTATCCTTGCAGGACACGACATTGGCAGTGGAGGATTGATCACAACATTGCTCGAAATGTGTTTTGCAGAAACAGAAACGAGTGCAAATGTAGATTTATCAGAAATTGGTCAGAATGATGCTATTCGTCTGTTGTTTTCAGAAAATGTAGGCATTGTCTTCCAAGTAGATGCTAACAAGGAGAATACCGTTGTGGAATTGTTCCAAAATCATAATCTTGGTTTGATCAAAATAGGAATGCCAACCAAAGGTAAAGCGCTAAGTATCAAAAATAATGAAGATGTATTCACTTTCGACATCAATCATTGGAGAGATATATGGTTTAAGACATCTTATTTGCTGGATAAAAAACAATCTGCAGGTAAAAAAGCAGATGAACGGTATACAAATTATAAAAACCAACCATTAACATTTAAATTCCTTAGCCACTTTACTGGAATAAAGCCAGTTATTGATAATACTCAACCACGACCAAAAGCTGCTGTCATCCGTGAAAAAGGGAGTAACTCAGAGAGAGAAATTGCAAATGCGATGTATTTAGCTGGTTTTGACGTGAAGGATGTGCATATGACAGACTTGATATCAGGAAGAGAGACGCTAGAAGATATCCAATTTATTGGTGCAGTAGGTGGATTTTCTAATTCTGATGTGCTTGGTAGTGCCAAAGGTTGGGCTGGAGCTTTTAAGTATAACGAAAAAGCAAAAGCAGCTTTAAACAAGTTTTTCAGTAGAGAAGATACGCTTTCCGTAGGTATTTGTAATGGTTGTCAGTTGTTTATAGAATTGGGTCTTATAAATCCAGAACACGACATTAAACCCAAAATGCATTTTAACGATTCGCACAAACATGAAAGTGGCTTCACATCAGTAAAAATAGCGAATAATAATTCTGTCATGATGTCGTCACTCGAAGGAGCAACTTTGGGTGTGTGGATTTCTCACGGTGAAGGCAAGTTTTTACTGCCAAAAGAAGAAGCAGCTTATCAAATAGTAGCCAAATATGGATATGATTCCTATCCTGCCAATCCGAATGGTTCTGACTATAATACAGCCATGATGTGTAGTGTCGATGGCCGACATTTGGTGATGATGCCACATATAGAGCGATCTATTTTTCAATGGAATTGGGCAAATTATCCAGATGGAAGACAAGATGAAGTATCTCCATGGCTAGAAGCTTTTGTGAATGCAAGAAAATGGGTAGAAAATAAAAAGTAATCCCTTACCTAAACACAAAGTATCTATTCATAAAAAAATTGAAGAAGACTCCTATGAGTACGGCCACAATGATACGGCTAGCAAGGAAGGATATATCAAAGTTTTCTTTGAAGAAATAAACGCCCGTAGTATTTGCAAAAATGCTGAAACCACTTATGACTATAAATCGGAATACTTGTTTTCTAATCCTTCCATTTTTATTGAGAAATGCCCAGTTTCTACCTAAACTAAAACTTGTCACAGCACCACATATAGAACCAAGCGTAGTTGCCGTCACATAATAAACAGAAAAAACATGGTGGAGTAGAATTGAAATCAAAAAATCAACACTTGTAGCTGTCAAACTCACGATTTGTGCTCTAATAAATGTCTTTCGGAGTGGAAGTTTTTGGACTTCATTTTGCATGGTGATATTTTCTGTTACCATAAAATAGGCTTAAAGGTAATAAAAAACATAAATCTGCAAAACTATATTTGCATATATACCTGCAAGTACATCATCAAGCATCACAGAATGATGGGTATGCATAAGGTCTATTTTGCGTATTCCTAAGGGTTTTAGTATGTCAAAAAATCTAAATAATACAAAACCAGCAAGGAAAATATAAATATCTACAGGTAGAAATAAGATACTAATCCAAAATCCCAAAGTTTCGTCGATTACAACTTTGGATGGGTCTTGTCCCCATTCTTTTTCAAGTTTTTTGCAAGCATATACACCAAGAAAGTAAGATATTATGACAAGCGCAACATGGATGATTTGGAAATTTTGATATTCAATGCTAGTCAAAGATAGTAAGTAGCTAAATAACAAACCTACCAAGGCTCCGAAAGTCCCTGGTGCGACAGGTATAAATCCTGCGCCTAATGATGTGGCTATAAGTTTTGCTATTTTCATAAAAATAAAAAAGGGACAAAGCTAAATGAATAACCTTGTCCCCAACTATATTTAATTATTGTTCGTAATCCATTCCTAGATTGGTGATCAATTCTTCACCAGCAAGGTGTCTGATAGTATTTTCCAATTTATTCAATTGTTTGAAAATATCATGCATTGGATGTACGCCTTTTGGTGCTTGTGGTGACTTAAGGTAGAATGACAACCACTCTTGGATACCTGATAATCCAGCTCTTTTTGCAAGATCAAGGAAAATCGCAAGGTCAAGAACCAATGGCGCAGCTAAAATAGAATCTCTACAAAGGAAATCTACTTTGATTTGCATTGGATAATTGAGCCATCCTCTGATATCGATATTGTCCCATCCTTCTTTGTTGTCTCCACGTGGTGGATAGTAATTGATTCTCACTTTGTGGTAAAGATTTCCATAAAGTTCAGGATATAATTCTGGTTCAAGGATATCTTCTAGTACACCTAGTTTAGATACTTCTTTAGATTTGAAGTTATCTGGATCGTCTAATACTTCACCATCTCTATTTCCTAATATATTTGTAGAGAACCAACCTTCTATACCTATTGCTCTTGCTTTTAGACCTGGTGCAATGACTGTTTTCATCAATGTTTGACCAGTTTTAAAGTCTTTTCCTGCTATTGGAGCGCCAGTTTTTTTGGCAAGCTCTACCATCGCAGGGATATCACAAGAAAGATTTGGCGCACCATTTGCATATGGAATACCCATTTTAATAGCTGCATAGGCATAGATCATACTTGGTGGTATGTCTTTATGATTTTCTTCCAATCCTTTTTCAAGTGACGCAAGTGTTTGGTGGACTTCAGATTCTTTAATGTAAATCTCTGTTGATCCACACCATATCATGACTAATCTATCACAATCGTTTTCTTTTTTGAATTGCTCGATGTCTTTCATGATCGCTTTGGCAAGTTCCATTTTGGTTTTGCCTTTTTTCACATGTTTTCCATCTAGTCTTTTGACATATTCATTATCAAATACTGCTTTCATTGGTTTGATCTGCTCAAGTTGCGGCTTCAGTTTCTTCAGAAGAGACTCTTCAAGCACTTTTGCATGCATCGCAGATTCATACACATTGTCATCAAAAACATCCCATCCACCAAACACCACTTTATTTAGTGGTTGGAGTGCAATAACATCTTTGATGAGTGGCTGATGATTTTCAACACGTTTTCCTATACGAATTCTACCCATTTGAGTAAGAGAACCTATAGCGGGTGACAACCCTTTGTTTATCGCAACAACACCAGCTATTGTAGTAGTAGCAACAGCTCCCATTCCCGGCATGAGAATGCCTAACTTTCCTTTAGGTTTTTCGACTTTGATTTGTTTAGCCATTTTTAAATTAATTCAACATTTATAAATTACACTAGGAGTCAACATTTGACACGAAACAAAAGTTTAATCATTTGATTAAATTTTTAGATACAGTCACATATATTAGACCAAATGCAGATTTCTAAGTTTCTGCAAACTTTATATAACGATTTAAATACTGTGACAATTGTGTTTTGTAGAGCCAGCCTTCAAAAATAAATAATGCTCCGATTGCACAACTAAATCCTAGTAATACATCAATAAAATAATGATGATAGGAATATACTGCAGCAAACCAAATGCCAATAATGTCTATGAATATGATAACAGAACCTATTTTTAGTCCTTTTTTTCTAGCATAATACCATGATATGACGGGATAAGCTGAGTGAAGTGAAGGAATAGCGGCAAATACATTTGAGTTTTTAGAATACATTTCTGTGAACAAAGGATAACCGATTAAAGAATCAAATCTTACCAATTGAGCAGGATCGCCAGGGATATTAAATCTTTCGACATCTCCATATTTTTCAAAGTACCATGGTGGTGCTGCTGGATATAAATAATAAATACAAAATCCCAATAGATTTGCAAATAAATAAGCCGCACTAAAACGGAGCATCATTGGTTTGTCTTTAAAGAAGAGATAGATACCTAAACCAATCGGAACAGGGACCCAAGTAAGATAAAAAATGCCACTAATAATATCTAAGAAAGAATTAGAGTACAGTTTTAGATATTCATTTGGAGTGATTTCTTTTGTACCCTCAAAAATTCCGAATAAATTTAACTCTATTAAGTAAGGTTCAATGACCCTGACATCGTTAACTAAGTAATTTGGGTATACTCTCATAGAGTCATAAATAACCCAAAAAGCAATAAAAAAAATAAAACCGTAAACGACAGATCTTGTCCATCTATGTAAAAAAAACATCAAAAAGATAAAAATATAAAAACTTAAATGGTCAGGGCGGAAACCCATAACAAAATTAGTCCAGCTCAAATAAAGAATGCTGAATATTAAAAATACTATAAAGTGTTTTTTATCAAAAGGGAAAAATCCAGAAGTATTATTAGAAAGGGAAGTTGGATACATTAGTATATATCAGTTTTCAAACAGTTTTTTAGCATGAAGGAGTCTTGTCACCGCTGTAATATTTGCCAATATCGCCAAAATAAAAATCGGAAACGTAAAAAAGGTAATCGTTTCAATGATTGGAAATGGTAACCAATCAACACTGACTTTGTAAGACGGACTTAATACTTCAGACATGATACCACATAAAATACCACTTATTCCTATGAGAAGAATCCTTTCAGGTCGTTGCATAAACCCTATGTCTGCCATTTTCAAACCTAATCCTTCAGCCCTTGCACGCGTATAACTGACCATAATCGAACCAATCATAGCAATAAATGCGAATAATGAAGATAAAAAATATTTGTGCGCAATTAGATAATAACAAATACCTAAAAACATGAACATTTCGCTATACCTATCTAGTACAGAATCAAAAAGAGCCCCATATTTTGAATCCATTTTACCTACTCTAGCTAGCCTTCCGTCTACCATGTCCATTAACCCTGCGAAAAGAATGACAAGACATGCCCATCCTACAATACTATGATCATTTCTATCACCATATTCTCCGCCATAAATAAATATTACTGCAGCAAGAAGATTTATAAATAAACCAGCAAAAGTGATACCATTGGGTGTAACTCCAAGTTTTAGGCACAAATTAATAAGAGGATCTATCCATTTATACACCAAGGCTTGTGCCTTGTTTTTCCAGTCATCTGCCATATTTATTTAAAGTAAGTATTTATAAATATCAAAACTATTTAACAAACAAAAGAATTATTAACTCTAATCAATAACAAATCATTTTTATGAATTGATGCAAAAGTGGCAATAAATTATTCTTTAAACTAATGTATTTTAGCCTAATTGTCAAATCTTGAACTTGAAGTGGACAAGAATAGGTTTGAATTGTCCAAGTAAATTTTATAATATTATAAAATTTCAAATATTAATTACTGTACCAATGTTCCGATAGCTTCACCTTTTGCTATTCTTGCAAGGTGACCAGGGTTATTTATATCAAAAACAATGATGGGAAGATTGTTTTCTTGACAAAGTGTAAATGCTGTCATATCCATGACTGATAGGCCTAAACTAATTACTTTAGCAAATGAAATATTGTCAAATTTGACAGCATTAGGATTTTTTTCAGGATCACTATCATATATACCGTCTACTCTTGTTCCCTTTAAAATAACATTTGCATTAATTTCATTAGCTCTTAATGCAGCAGCTGAGTCAGTAGTGAAGTATGGGCTACCTGTTCCTGCTGAAAATATAAGTACTCTACCTTTTTCTAGATGTCTTGTGGCTCGTCTTCTGACATATGGCTCTGCAATTTGTCGCATTTCTATGGCAGATATAAGTCTAGTGTATACACCATTTGATTCTAAAGCACTCTGTAGTGCCATACCATTTATACACGTAGCAAGCATACCCATGTAGTCTCCTGTTACTCGTTCGATACCTGAAGATTCAGCATTCAAGCCACGAAAAATATTACCTCCACCGATCACAATAGCTACTTGGGCCTTTAGAGCTACTAATTCTTTGATTTGCTCTGCATAATACGTAAGCATTTCAGAAGATATTCCAAATTTTTGGTCTCCCATAAGAGATTCTCCACTTAATTTGAGTAGAATTCGTTTGTATTTAAGACTCATTTTTTAAGGTTAAGGTGATGATAAAAAGGAGTTTTTCCAAATAGGCATAAAAAAAGAGCGGTAAAAATACCGCTCTTTTAATTCATTACTGATTATCCTAATTTGATATGTTTAAACCCTATCGCTGTAAGCTCTGGATTTTTTGTTTTTAGATATTCAGCAACACTTAATTTACCATCTTTTACAAAGATTTGATTAAGTAGTGTATTATCTTTAAAGAATCTGTTCAATTTACCCAAGGCAATTTTTTCAAGCATATCTTCTGATTTGCCTTCTTGTCTTGCGATTTCTTTACCTATTTCTATTTCTTTTGAAATAATATCTTGTGGTACATCATCTTTGTCAAGTGCTACTGGCTTCATAGCAGCTACTTGCATAGCTACATCTCTACCTGCTTCAGTGAATTTATCATCACCTAAGTTCAAACCTACCAATACACCCGCTTTGTTACCCATGTGGATATAAGATGCTACCAATGGAGCTTCCATTGTTTGGTAATCAGCAATTTCGATTTTTTCGCCGATTCTTGCTACTTGTTCAGCCATAACTGTCTGAAGGTCTACACCATTCAAAGTTAACTTATAAAGATCTTCAAGTGTAGCTGGATAGTTATTAAGAGCGATATTAGCGATTTCTTTTGTGAAAGAAACAAAATCTTCGTTTTTAGAAACGAAATCTGTTTCACAACTTACTCTTACTACAATTCCTCTCTTAGCATCATCTGAAACTAAAGCGATTACAACACCTTCTTTAGCATCTCTATCTGCTCTTTTTTCAGACATTTTTTGTCCTCTTAATCTTAAAAGCTCAATTGCTTTGTCAAAATCACCTGCAGCTTCTACAAGTGCTTTTTTACAGTCCATCATCCCAGCTCCAGTCTGATCTCTCAGGTCTTTTACTGCTGATGCGGAAATATTTACTTCACTCATTTATGTTTACTTTTTAAGTTTAATAATGATTTTTTTAATCTTCTTTAGAGTCAAGTTTTGCAACTCTTCTTTCTTCAAGACCTTCTTTGATTGCACTTACTATATAATCAGTGATTAATTTTACTGACTTAGAAGCATCATCATTCGCAGGTATTGCAAAATCAACTTTATTTGGATCAGAGTTTGTATCTACCATTGCTATGGTCTTCATACCTAATCTTTTTGCCTCTGCTAAAGCAATGTGCTCATGGTGAATGTCTACCATAAATACCGCACTTGGCAATCTATTAAGGTTAGCAATACCACCCAACACTTTCTCGAGCTTTTCTTTTTCTCTTGTAAGTGTCAATCTCTCTTTTTTAGTGATTGAAATTGCAGGGTCAGTAAGCATTTTGTCGATACTGTTCATCTTTTTGACTGACTTACGGATCGTAGCAAAGTTTGTCATCATACCACCTAACCATCTTTCAGTTACGTAGGGCATTTCAGCACTTCTCGCAGCTGTAGCTACGATATCTTTTGCTTGCTTTTTGGTGGCAACGAAAAGGATTTTTTTACCAGATTTCGCCATTTGCTTCATAGCATAAGCTGCTCTGTCAAGACATTCTGCTGTCCTGTTAAGATCTATAATGTGAATACCTTTTCTTTCCATGAAGATGTAAGGAAGCATTTTCGGATTCCACTTTCTTTTTAAGTGGCCGTAATGTACACCAGCTTCTAACATCTCATTATATGTTGGCTTATTCATTTCTTTAATTATTTTAACTTTGTAATAATAATGATGGTGAAAAATAGATTAACGTTTAGAGAACTGGAAGCTCTTACGTGCCTTAGGTTTACCAAATTTCTTCCTTTCGACTTCTCTTGCGTCTCTTGTAAGATATTTCTTCTCTTTCAATGGTTTTCTGTTGTCTTCACTGATTTTAACCAAAGTACGGGAAATACCCAATCTGATTGCTTCTGCTTGACCTTTGAAACCACCACCATCTACAGTTACTTTAATATCATACTGCTCCAAAGCTTGAGCTATAATTAAAGGATCAACTATTGTTGCTTGAATGCTAGGCATAGGAAAATAATCCTTAAAGTCTTTACCGTTTATGGTAATCTTGCCAGCGCCTTTGAAAAAATATACTCTCGCAGTAGAAGCCTTTCTTCTACCTATGCTGTTTATCATTTCCATATCTTATTAAAATTTAAATGGTTCAGGTTGTTGTGCAGAATGCGGATGATTAGCATTGGTATATAAAAACAATTTTTTTATTTGAGCTTTACCCAATTTTGTTTTTGGCAACATACCTTTTACTGCCAATTCTAAAACCATGCTTGGTCTTTTGTCTAGCATTTCTTTTGCTGTACGTCTTTTTTGACCACCAGGATAGCCTGAATATGTCTGATATTCTTTATCATCCAATTTTGCACCTGTAAATCTTACTTTATCAGCATTGATTACAATGACATAATCGCCTGTGTCCGCATGAGGCGTAAAGTCAGGCTTATGTTTACCTCTTAATACAGAAGCGATTCTGGTAGCCAGTCTTCCTACTACCTCACCATCAGCATCTACCACATACCATTTATGTGTTGCAGTAGCACTATTGGCTGATTTTGTTTTGTAACTTAGTGTATCCACTTTTAAATTATTTATAATTACTTAAATACTTTATAAATTGCTACGGTTTTACGATAGCGGCCGCAAAGGTAATTTCTTTACTATTAAAAAAAAACTTTTTCTAAAAAATATTTTTAAAATTATTTCATAACTAATTGAAAAACAGTCAAAATATGGCAGCATTTATTAATTGACTAACTATTTTTATGAAAATAATACTTTAGAAATCAAGAGTTTATTTTTGTCTAGCTCTTTATTTAAGATTTCATATGGATCAAAAAAAAATACTACAATATATAATTACCTTATTAATAGCATAATATAAAAAATATTTTATCAAATTTGAGATTGTTATATATCTATTTTCTATATTTGTGCCGAATTTTAAAACCAAAGCATATCAAAACGAAATACTATGGACACGGTAAACTGTTGCTCACGGGTGAGTATGCAGTTTTAGATGGTGCTAAAGCACTTGGGCTACCTACTAAGTTTGGCCAGAAAATGGTTATCAAACGTACCACAAGCTCTGACTTAATTTGGGAAAGTTTAGATATGAAAGGTAAACCTTGGTTTGAGTCAACAATTTCTCTTTTTGACTTTTCTGCTGTTACCACCAATAATCAAGAGATTTCAAATTATCTTCAGAAGTTATTGAAAAATGCTGTAAGGTTGAATTCTGAGTTCTTATCTCAATGGAACGGTTTTAAAATCGAAACTCAAGTCGAGTTTCCACTAGATTGGGGACTTGGGTCAAGTAGCACGTTGATTTTTTTGATTTCAGAGTGGGCAGAGGTAAATCCTTTACTTCTTTATTTCAAAACAGAAGATGGATCTGGATATGACGTTGCTTGTGCTTTTGCAGATGGACCAGTAGAATACATAAATTCAACGGATGAAGTTTCATACACAGAAGTAGATTTTAACCCAAAGTTTAAAGATCAATTATATTTTGTCCATTTAGGTAAAAAGCAAAATACTGCGCTCGGTATTAAGGAATATCTAAAGGCTGTTAAAAACAAGTCTTCTTTAGTCAAAACTATTACAAAAATAACAGAAGATATACGTACGGTTTCTACATTGTCTGATTTTGACACTTTACTTATTAACCACGAAGATGCTATTGCCACTCATACAGGTTTTACTAAGGTGAAAGATACACTGTTTAGTGATTATTGGGGCGTAGTTAAATCTTTAGGAGCTTGGGGAGGAGACTTTGTATTAGCAACATCAGATAAAGGTGCAGATGCTACTAAGGAGTATTTTGCTAGTAAAGGATTAAGTACCGTGGTGTTATACAAAGAAATGGTACTTTAAAACTATAATATTCACTCTAATAAGTCGAAAATATAACCCAAACTTTCCTTGACTCTAAGTTGAGTGTCATCAGGTATCGTAGCTAAATATCTGACAAATCGTTTGTTGTCGATAGCCCTTATTTGATCGATGAGGATGTCTGAGTCTTCAAAAATATCAGTTTCTTTTGGAGTAATCCTTATTCTTAAAAATCTAGTACCTTTTGTAAGATTTGTTGTCAAAGGACATACTATTGTTGAATTATGCCCTTCTGTATTTATAAAATTATTTTGAACGATTAGCACTAGTATTATTTTACTAGGTTCTGATCCATATCCTGAGTCCAGATTTGCTAACCAAACATAAAATTGTTTAATATTCATAATCATCTTCCAAAGCTTCAAATTCTGCCAAAACTTCCATACTACTTTCTCGAATTAAGGCAACTTCTCTTTTTATTTGTGCTTCCATTTCAGCTCTTTTTTGAGCCTTTGTATAGGCCAAAACAGCATCGTTGATATACTTATTTCTAGATATACCGAGTTTGCTGACCATGATTTCTGTGTCTTGGAGTAGCTTTTCGTCCATTTTAAGTGATATTAACTTAGACATATAATTGGTACATATATTTAGTAATACTTTTTTAACATACGCATTTAATATTTAGATGCATTTGTAAAACGATAAAATTACAAACTTCCCGTACGTCCGCCATCTACAGGTAAGCTCACTCCTGTGATATAAGATGCAGCCGGCGATGCCAAAAATGCAACTGCTGCCGCAATTTCTTGTGGTTGACCAAATCTAGCCATTGGGATTTCATCTACCATGTGTTGTATGACTTCATCTTTTGGAATGAGAGACTTGTCCGCTTTATTGTGAATGATTTCACTCAGTCTGTCAGTAGCTGTTGCTCCGGGTAATACATTATTGACCGTAATGCCAAATGGTCCTAGTTCATTTGCTAATGTTTTGGCCCAAGAAGCTACGGCTCCACGAGTTGTATTAGAAACGCCTAGACCTTTTAGCGGTATTTTCACAGAAGTAGATATGACATTAATAATACGTCCATAACCACTTTTTTTCATACCCGGAACGACTAAGCCTGCTAATAAATGGTTGGTCAGAAGATGGTTTTGGTAGGCGTTTAAAAAATCTTCAGCAGTAGCATTAAGAATTGCTCCACCCGCTGGTCCTCCAGTATTATTGACCAAAATATGTATTGGATAAGTACTGACCAATTGTTTGATTTTTTTGTGTAGATCGTCTGCCTTAGAAGTATCTGCAACGATGAAATTGTGTTTTTGGCCTTTTGAATGGTCTAGCTCCTTAATTGCATCTATGAGCTGATCTGCACTTCGTGAAAGTAGGGTCACATTGGCTCCAAGTTTGGATAATTCGATAGCCGATACCTTGCCTATCCCTTTGGAACTGCCACAAACTAATGCATTTTTGCCGATGAGATTGATGTTCATATTATAATCATTTTATAAAAACATCGCAAGATATACATTCCATATATATTTACAATACACAAAACGTCGTATATTTACGCTCCTAACCAAAGTCTTTTTTCATTGAAAACCACAGATAGTAAATTATTGTCCGATAAGGCAAAGCCTAGGGGTAAGTTTCCACACCTTAAAGTTGCTGGCCCATTTTTGTATGTTTCTGGTACATCGAGTAGATTGCCAGATAATACTTTTGAAGGTGTAGAAGTAGATGAGATGGGTACAACCAATTTAGATATCCGCAAACAAACCAAAGCAGTCATAGAAAATATCAGGGCCATCCTTCAGAGTGTTGGCGCAGATTTAGAGCATATCGTTGATATCACTACTTTTTTGGTCAATATGAATGATTTCGGTGGTTACAATCAAGTGTATGGCGAGTATTTTGACTATACAGGTCCTGCGCGTACGACTGTGGCTGTTCATCAATTGCCCCATCCACATCTTCTTATTGAGATAAAGGCTACGGCTTATTTCCCACACCCAATCCAATAATTATAATGAGTACAGATACTAAATACTCTTCCATACATTACAATTCTTATTTACAAGTGGACAGAATCACTTCTGCTCAATCGCTAAGAAGTGACGAAGTAGGAGCGCATGCGCATGATGAGATGCTTTTTATCATCACGCATCAAGTGTATGAATTGTGGTTTAAACAGATAAATTTTGAGTTACGGTCTATTATCAATGACTTCAGTAAAAGACAGGTTAATGAAAAGAATGTAGGAATTGCCGTATCAAGATTGGATCGAATCATTGAAATCATGAAGTTGCTTGTACAGCAGATAGGTGTGATGGAGACGATGACACCATTAGATTTTCTTGATTTTAGAAATTATCTTTTCCCAGCATCAGGATTTCAGAGTTTTCAGTTTAGGGAGATGGAAGTTATGCTCGGACTGAAGCAAGAGCGTCGTACAACTTATAATGACAAACCATACCATTGTGTATTTGCTGATACTAAAAAAGAAACTTTGGAAGGTCTCGAAAAAGGAAACTCCTTGCTTGACTTGATAGAAGATTGGTTGGAGCGGACTCCTTTTCTTGAATTTGGTGAATTCAAATTTGTGGAGGAATACCAGAAAGCCGTAGTAAAAATGCTTGATCTAGAGAAAGAAGCAATCATGAAAAGTGATATTCTTTCAGAAGAGTCGAAGCAAATGAGACTGACGATGTTGGGTGATACCAATACTTATTTTTCTAATATCATGAATGAGGAACGTCATATTCAATTGGTAAAAGAAGGCAAATTACAACTTTCATACAAGGCTACTTTGGCAGCATTATTTATCAATCTATATAGAGACGAACCAATCTTGCACGTACCATTTTTATTGATATCAAAATTGGTAGAAATAGACGATCATCTCACCACTTGGCGATATAGACATGCTCAAATGGTGATGCGTATGTTGGGCAAAAAAGTAGGGACAGGCGGATCATCTGGTCATGAATATTTGGCTACAACTGCTGCAAAACACCATATTTTTGCAGATTTTCATAATGTGAGTACTTTGCTTATTCCTAGGTCGGCATTGCCAGAATTGCCTGACAATTTTAGGAAGAATTTAGGTTTTTATTTTTCTGCGATGAAAGAATAATTTTTAAAATGGAATCATCTCCTACTTCATCTGGATATCACATACTAATTGATCAGATAGGTCATCTTCTCGTAGAAGGAAGGCGAAAAGCAGCTCAATCTGTAAATACCATTTTAGTGAAAACGTATTGGGAAATAGGTAGGTATATTGTCGAATATGAGCAAAAGGGAAATGAAAGGGATGAATATGGTACACAGCTATTCGAAAGGCTTTCAAAAGATTTGACTTTACAGTATGGAAAAGGGCTTAGTCGTTCAAATCTTGAATATATTCGTAAACTCTACTTGCAATTTCAAAAACGTGAGACAGTGTCTCACATATTGACTTGGAGTCATTATTTTGAAATACTCAAGTCTGACTCAGATTTAGAAATCAGTTTTTATGCAAATCAATGTGAAAAAGAAACCAACTAATTGACATAATTTTTAATGATGACTCAACTTCATAAAATAGCAAATTATATAGGTGGACAAATGTTAGTGCCTACTTCCGATCAGTATCTTGACAA
>DAOLFJ010000286.1:0-6002 GCA_035326365.1 Saprospiraceae bacterium
TAACGTGAATAATGTTTAAGCCACGGCTAAAAGTTGATTCCGCTCATTAAGTTCGTGACTAATTTTAATAGAAGGTTTTTTATCAAAACTTTGATAAGCTATTAATGCTGAAATGGCATTGTTCAGGAAACCTTGAATTGAACGATGCCTAGTATGTTGGATTGAACATATATTTTTCAATTCGTCATTTACGGTTTCGATCAATGCTCTTTTTCTAAGTAAGATTTTGTCCGTATCAGACAAATTCATGCTTTTCATGTTTTTTCTACGCTTGTATATCAGCTCTACACCATCGTTCCAAAGGTATTCTGCCAGTTTCTGATCTATATACCCTCTATCTCCAAATAATTTGCCGAACACTTCTTTGGTCATTATTGACATAATCTTTGTATCTCTATCATCTACATTAGCCCTTGAAAAACAGAAACTTAGGATTTCACCTTTATCATTTATTATCAGGTGAATTTTAAATCCAAAAAACCAACCCATTGTACTTTTTGATTTTTGAGCAATTCCTTTAAAGACCTTATGTTGTTTCTCTCTCTTGATATGACATACTGGCAAAGTAGTAGAATCTACATAACTTATGCCTGTGCATTGGCCAAAACAACGATTATTAATGTAAAGCATAAGTGGCATGAAAAGTCTATTTTGCACCTGATTAAAGCGCTCATACGAAATAAGATTAGGGAACAAATGCTTATAATGAACACTCAAAAACTCCTTATAATAACTCTTGAAATTAGTGTGATGTGAAAGATGAAATCCTATATAAATGGTCATCATTTCTGACAAAGTAAGAATGGTTTTTCTATCCCTACGAGCTACACCATCACCTAATAATTGCTTTTTCATCGAAAAAATATCTAAATCTTTTACAAAATCATCAACATCTACAAAAATTCTTGTAATTTTGTCTTCGAACATAAGAGTATGGTTTAATATTAATTAATTGATTTTCACCAACAAATATATTGAATTAATTTCTTATGTTCAATTTTTTCTTACTTTTTCTTATCCATTATTCACGTTAATCTAAGCATTAAGCCTACATAAGATTTGATAGCAGAAAGTTATCAAAAAGAGTGAATATTTCATTCACAAAGAAAAATGTACTATTATATTTTTATCTTTACATTTCAAATCTATTTATATGGCATTAAACTGGAATGAAATCAAAGATCGCGCAGTGAGATTTTCTAAAGAATGGGAAAATACTACAAGTGAAGATGCTGAAGCTAAGTCTTTTCTAGATGCATTTTTTGATGTCTTCGGCATACCTAGAAGGAAGATTGGTACCTTCGAGCATAGGATCAAAAAGCTGGATGAAGGTGATGGTTATATAGATATGCTGTGGAAAGGGCATATCCTTGTGGAGATGAAAAGTAGGGGCAAAGATCTAGATCGAGCTTTCAGACAAGCGAAAGATTATACCCATGGTCTAAAGCAGGAAGAATTGCCTAAGTATATTTTGGTATCTGATTTCCATCATTTCCGATTGTATGACACTGAGGAGATGAGTACTCATGAATTTACATTGCCAGAGTTGTACAAAAATGTAGGACTTTTTGGGTATTTGATTGGTGTCAGTAAAAAGGTATATAAAGAACAAGACCCTGCCAATATTAAAGCAGCTGAACTCATGGGTAAGTTGCACGACAGACTTGAAGAAATAGGATATGAAGGTCACCCACTAGAAGTGTATCTGGTGCGTCTTTTGTTCTGTCTATTTGCTGAGGATACATCCATTTTTGAAAAGGAACAATTACAGGATTTCGTACAAAATCGTACCAATGAAGATGGCAGTGATCTTGCTGCAAAGCTCCAAGAATTATTTCAAGTTTTAAATACGCCTAAAGATAAAAGATTTAAAAATCTAGATGAACAGTTGAATGATTTCCCATATGTGAATGGTAAATTATTTGAAGAAACATTACCTATGGCAAGTTTTGATAGTAAGATGCGGAAGGCATTGCTGGAGTGTTGTTACATAGACTGGAGTAAGATATCTCCTGCGATTTTTGGATCAATGTTTCAGAGTGTAATGAATCCGAAAGAAAGAAGGAATCTGGGAGCTCACTATACAAGTGAAAAAAATATACTCAAACTCATCAAACCTTTGTTTCTAGACGACTTATGGGCAGAATTTGAAAGTCTAAAAGGCAAAAAGAATGAATTGCCTAAGTTCCATCAGAAGCTCAGCACACTATATTTTTTGGACCCGGCCTGTGGTTGTGGTAATTTCCTAGTCATCACTTACAGAGAGCTTCGAATGCTAGAGCTCGAGATATTGCGTGAGATCTACAAAAATCAACTGGTGACTAGCATAGAGTCTATTATCTGGATAGATGTGGATCAGTTCTATGGAATAGAATATGAAGAATTTCCTGCTCGAATAGCTGAGGTGGCTATGTGGCTGATAGATCATCAGATGAATATGTTGATCAGTCACGAGTTTGGTCAGTATTTTGCGAGGTTGCCGTTGAAAAAAGGGGCTAAAATAGTACATGGCGACGCATTAGAAGTAGATTGGCAATCTTTATTAAATCCAATAAATGCCATTGATGTATATGCTCAACATGCGAACATCTATCTACTAAATGACCCAGTGGCACAATATGGCAAAGTCAATGTCCAAGCAGAATCGTATACCATCCATACAGGAAAACCAGTTCAGAGTACAGTACGAAAGTTTGATTACATCATAGGCAATCCGCCATTTATTGGGTCTAAAATTATGTCACAAAAGCAAAGGGATCAAATCGTCAAAGAATTTGGCACCACAGGAAGTGGAGTGTTGGATTATGTGACTGGCTGGTATATCAAAGCTGCCAAATATATTCTAGATACTAAAATCAAAGTAGCGTTTGTTTCTACCAATTCTATAGTACAGGGTGAACAGACGAGTATATTATGGGGTCTCATGATTAAGAAATTTGGCATCAAAATACATTTTGCCCATCGTACGTTTAAGTGGTCAAACGAAGCCAAAGGTAATGCTGCAGTTTATTGTGTCATCATCGGATTTGCCCATTTTGATACCAATAATAAAATCATTTATGAATATGAAGACATCAAAGGTGAACCCCATGAAGTGAAAGCGAAAAATATTAATCCATATTTGGTGGATGCAAAAGATATTTTGATAGAGAAGCGAAATTCTACATTATGTTCGGTACCTAAAATCAAATTTGGTAATCAGCCAATAGATGGCGGCTTTTTATTAATGACACAAAAAGAAAGAGATGAAGCCATTGTTTCAGAACCAAGTATTGAAAAGTATATTAGAAGATTTTACGGAAGCATAGAATTCATAAATAATATACCAAGATATTGTTTGTGGCTCGATAAAAGTAACCCTACGGACATTAGAAATTCTAAATTTATAACTGAACGTCTAAACAAAGTAAAATCCTTTAGAGAAAATAGTGTTAGAAAAGACACAAGAGAATTAGCAAATAGCCCAGGGCAGTTTGCGTTTATTTCCCATAGCGAGACAGAATATATAATTATACCTAGTGTTTCATCTGAAAGAAGAAAATATATTCCTATGGGATTCATGCCTTCAAATGTTATTACTAGTAATCTTTGCTTAATAATTCCAAATGCTCGGATTTTTCATTTTGGAATACTAACATCCCAAATGCATATGGTATGGGTTAAAACAGTATGTGGTAGACTTAAAAGCGATTTCAGATATTCTAACACAATTGTATACAACAATTTCCCTTGGCCGGAAAATCCGACTGAAAAACAAAAACAAGCCATAGAAGAAAAGGCACAAAAAGTACTTGATGTCCGGTCTTTGTTTCCCGATAGTTCGCTGGCAGATCTTTATGATCCAATTACCATGCCGCCCGCATTAGTCAAAGCACACAATGATCTGGATAAGGCTGTTGATCTGGCCTATCGACCGCAGGCATTTACATCTGAAGCTAATCGGATGGAGTTTCTATTTGGGCTGTATGAGAAGTATACGGCTGATTTGTTTACTGTGGATGGGAAAGGAAGGAACAAGAAGTAAAATGGAAAACAAATGATACCAAAAGAAGAGTTATATTATCAAATAATGGACTACATTATTAAAAACCATGATGGAATAACAGATCCTAAAAAAGTCCTTAGTGCGTTAGGTTTATTTGAATTTATACCGCATATTGGCGATATAGTTTCAGAGCTTGAACATAAAGGTTTCTTAAAAGCTAGACGACTACATTCTGACAAATATGCAATTACTGCCTATGATTTAAGTGCCAAGTATTTTGTTGAAAACTATTTAAATGAAAATTTAATAAACAATAAAAATCATATAAATTCAAATTTAGATCAAACCATGGATAAGTCTGAAAAAGCAATAGATATCTTCATAAGTCATTCATCTAAAGATATTGAAGTCGTTGAGCAATTTATTGAATTACTCATTAAGGCATTTAAGATAGATGAAAGCAAAATCAGATGCACATCCGTTCCTAGATTTAAATTGCCAAGTGGGTCTAATGTGGATAACACTTTAAAAAATGAAATTAGTGCTTCTAAAGCGTTTATAGGATTTATCACTGAGAAAAGTCTCGATTCTGTATATGTGTTATTTGAATTGGGTGCAAGATGGGGCTCAGAAATGAAATTTAGATTGATAACTGCTGATCAAGCAACATTTAAATTAGTGAAGCCGCCTTTGAGCAATCATCATATAATTTGTATATCTAATCGTACAGAACTTTATCAGATTTTGGATGAAATTCAGCAAGATCTTTCATGTAAACAGTACAATGCAAAAAATATTGAAAAAGAAATTGTAAAGCTTCTTGAAACTATTTCGAATAAAAATAAGGATGAAGTCGCACAAATATCAATTAAACAAACGCAAAATTCAGGATTTTCAAAAATTGAAATCGAAATATTAAAATCCGCAGATGACAACGATGATGGAAAAATTAGAATTATTAGCACTAAGGATGGTACAACTATCCAAAGTGGGCAAAAAGTATTATTACAAAGCGTTATCCATAAAGATATTCAAAAATATAAAAGTGCTATACAAATGTTAATTGATAAAGGTTACCTTCAACCTCATAATGGAAATAATAAAAGATTTGAATTTACTGGAAAGACATACGAGTATTTGGAAACTGTTTAACTATTAATTAACTGAGAATGATTGATACCTTTAAATTTGAAAAAGTATGTAATTACAAGGACGAATCATATCACGTTCGTGATAATGGGGCCATTATGAGAATTGCAAAAGTAGGGGGTAATAAAAGACCCTCAGACAATAAATGGACTTTTGGGAAAAAGGATAGTAGACAAGGATATTTGGTGGCCTTCTCAAATCCCGTCCATAGGGTTGTGGCAACTGCTTTTCATGGAGACCCACCAACCGAAAAACATGTAGTTGATCATATAGATACAAATAGAGGCAATAATAGGCCAGAAAATCTAAGGTGGGTTACAAGGTTAGAGAATATTTTACTTAACTCTATCACAGTTAAAAGAATTGAAAAGGCATGTGGATGTAGTATTGAAGAGTTTTTGCAAAATCCATCGCTATATAAAGATTTCTTTCAAGAGCCAAATATTAGTTGGATGGGACAAGTTAGTTATGAAGAGGGGCAAACTACTCTACGCAATCTACAAATGTGGGCAAGTAATGACAAAAGTAGTAGTGGTGGTACACTTGGGCAATGGATTATGGGAAGGGGTGAATATTATATTTCAAATGAAGATATTTATACTATGCCTAAATTTTCATCTTCATTAACACCACATGCTTTACAAAATTGGGATACCCCTACAGAATTTCCATTATGCCCATTTATGATCAGTGGACAACCTTTGATTGATTACTATTCTAATTTGGCAGTGGGTAAAGTGTTTTCTACTAATAAAAATTTAAATAACGTTATAGATGCTTTCGAAATCTCTGATGATCAAGAAACTTTTTGGGTTCTTGGTGAAAACAATATGCCAGATGATCCAAAGCCATATGTATTAGCTAAAGT